>JAZNSA010000104.1:0-1697 GCA_045590935.1 Clostridia bacterium
GAACAAATGAAAAAAACAGACTTTTGTGCGATTAATGAGTTTAAAATAAATTCACTTATTCTTATGGAGCACGCTGCAATAAAATCAACTGAAATTATTTTGGAAAAATTTGATGTGCCGTGTAAATGTGTCGTTATATGCGGAAAAGGAAACAATGGCGGAGATGGCTTTGTAATCGCCCGCTTACTTCATTTAAAAGGATACGAGGTTTCTGTTGCATTTTTTAACGACGAAAACGATTTATCGGCGGATTGCAATGCAAATTATCAAATTGTAAAAAATCTTGGGATTAATATAATTTATGATATAGAAGCACTTCAGTTTCATTTAAAGGTCGCTGAGTTTACTGTTGACGCTCTTTTTGGATTTGGCTTTTATTTTGGCCTCAGTTCATTTGATACCGAATTGATTAAAACTATCAACAAATTTTCAAACTATATATACAGTATAGATATTCCAAGCGGAGTTTCTGCAAATATGGCAACGGTTGATGGTGAGGCAATTTGTGCAAATCAAACGATTACGTTTACGGCGTACAAAAAATCTGCATTTCTTTTTCCATCGGCAAATTATTATGGGAAAATTTCTCTTGTTGATATATCTGTCCCCTCCCCTGCAATCTCTGATTTTATTGCAACAACGATTGATAAACCGACAATTTTAAAACGAGAAAAAAATATCAACAAATCCGATATGGGAAAAGTTTTGGTTGTTGCAGGAAGCCTCACTATGAGCGGAGCGGCATATATGAGTGCTATATCTGCGCTTAAAAGCGGAGCAGGGCTTGTAAGTTTGGCAGTTCCCGATTGTATAAGCTCATTTGTTAGAATTTCCCCGGAAATTATGACTATTCCTCTTCCAAGTGAAAACGGTGGCTTCTCAAAGTCTTCAGCAGAAAGGCTTTGCGAAATAATAAACAATTACGACTCCGTTGTTTTTGGTCCGGGTGTTTCAAGAGATGAAAACATTTTATATATTTTAAAGAAAATCCTTGAGGTTTGCAAAAGCACCTTAATTATTGATGCAGACGGGTTGTTTGCCTTAAAGGATATGTGTGAATTTTTAAATGATGCGTTATGCGAAATTATTATAACGCCTCATTCTATGGAAATGGCAAGGCTTGTTTCTTGTGATGTTTCCTATATAGAGGAAAACAGATTTGAGGTAAGTAAGGCTTTTTCTGAAAAATATGCCGTTTGTACTGTCCTAAAAGGTCCGTACACTATTGTTTGCGACAAAAGTGGTGAGCTTGCAGTTAATACTCTTAGTGCAAATCCGGGAATGGCAACGGCGGGCAGTGGCGATGTTTTAAGCGGCATTGTTGCGGCATTTTCGGCAAAATATTCCAATATATTTGAAGCAACAAAAGCTGCAGTTTACATTCATGGGCTTGCAGGCGATTATGCAAAAGAAAAGTTTGGTGAAACTTCTATGTGTGCAACCGATATAATTGAAAATATTTCAACCGCCATATTTCACCAATAAGATTTAAAATTCATATATTATTTTAGGAGATGCATTTTTTGAAAAATACAACTAGAACATGGTCTGAAATCAATTTAGATTTATTAAAACAAAACATAACCAATATTAGGTCAAGAGTTAATAACGCTACAAAAATAATTGCCGTCGTTAAAGCTAACGCTTATGGGCACGGCGCATTGATGTGCTCAAAAACACTTTTAGAAAACGGAGCA
>JAZNSA010000105.1:0-13075 GCA_045590935.1 Clostridia bacterium
CAGCTTCCGACTCCCTCAACAACCATATTCACACTCTCAAGCGCCTCCGAAACACTCTTTCCCTGACCGATTAGCACGCCTGCTCGTCTGTTTCTCGAATGCTTACTCATACAAGTTACGATTAAATCGCCAATTCCGCTAAGCCCCGCAAACGTTTCTGCCTTCGCACCCATAGCAACCCCGAGCCTCGAAATTTCCGCTATTCCTCGTGTCATAAGAGCCGCAAGCGCATTATCTCCGCACCCCAGACCAGCTGAAATTCCCGCCGCAAGCGCTATAACATTTTTAAGCGCACCGCCAACCTCAACACCAAGCAAATCGTCGTTTGTATACACCCTGAAATTTGCATACATAAAAATTTCCTGTACCTTTTCTAAAACGCTCAAATCGTCGCCCGCAACAACATTCGTCGTAGGCAAAAATGCGGCAACCTCCTCAGCGTGCGACGGTCCGCTCATAACGGCAATTTTTGCCTCAGGTAGCTCCTCCGAAAGAACAACCGACAGCCTTTTTAAGCTATCCGCTTCAAATCCTTTTGCAACATTTACAACAATCTGCCCTTTCAAGATAAAGGAAGCCGCTTTTTTTGCAATCTCTCTTACTGCGTGCGACGGAACTGCCATAACAACAACCTCCGCTCCGTCTATGCACTCTCCCATATCAGCGGAAAAATATATGTTTTCGCTAAGCTTAACGCCCTTTAAATACTTCTCATTCTCCCTTTTTTCATTAAGAAGTCTCGCCGACTCCTCCCTTTTGTTCCAAACAAAAACACTGTATCCTTTTTTAGCAAGAAGAACAGCAAGCGCCGTTCCCCAGCTTCCCGAACCAAGAATTGAAATTTTCACGTTATTTATCCTCACCCTTAGCTTTATTTTTACTTCCAAGTTTAGACTCCGTACCCTTGCAAAGCCTTACGATGTTCATTCTGTGGCGATAGGTTGCAAGAAGAGACAGCAATATGCAGACAACAACAAAAATTGTGTTATCACTTTTGTCAACAAAGTATGTGAAAAATATTGCAGATGTAAAATACAAAAGTGCCCCTACAAGCGAGCCAAGCGAAACATATCTCGTTATAGCCATAACCAACAGTGCTCCAATCAAAATAACAAGTCCGCATCTCCAGTCCATCATAAACATAACTGCCGCTGAGGTTGCAATCCCCTTACCGCCTTTAAAACCGAAGAACACAGGGTAATTATGACCAACAACAACAAAAAGCGCCGCCATATATTTATAGCTATGAGTAACGGAATTGTCTATTCCGTTTTTAGATATTATACCCGCCGCAATTATAGCCCCAAGGCACGCAATAATACCCTTTAGCGCATCCAAAAGCAAAACACCTACGCCCGCAAGCTTGCCATACGTTCTGAGCATATTTGTTGCGCCCGCATTGCCGCTTCCGTGCGAGCGGATATCCGTTCCTATGCCCTTTGAAATAATTATTGAAACATTAACACTTCCTATAAGATATGCAAAAATTATAACACCAAGCAAACAAATTTTTTCAATCATAGCCTATGCCTCCTATTTTTTATCGCTTCTCTCTCTTATTATAAACCTTATTGGCGTTCCCTCAAAGCCAAACGCCGCCCTTATCTGATTTTCAATATACCTTTGATATGAAAAATGAAAAAGCTCCTCGCTGTTTACAAAAATTACAAACGTAGGCGGATTAGATGAAGGCTGAGTCATATAGTAAAGTCTCAGGCGCTTGCCCTTGTCGCTGGGCGGTTGAACCTTACTCGTTGCCTCTCCCAAAACGTCGTTTAGTATTCCTGTAGAAATTCTCTTCGATGCTTGCTCATAAACCTCTTTTATCATTTCAAAAACCTTGTTCACTCTGCTTCCCGTCTTTGCGCTGACAAACTGAATAGGCGCATACTGCATAAACCCAAGAGTATCATAAACATCCTTTTTATAGTTGTTCATTGTATTTGTTTCTTTTTCAACTATATCCCACTTATTTACAACAACAATTGATGCCTTTCCACATTCATGAACATAGCCCGCAATTTTAGAATCCTGCTCAGTTATTCCCTCTGCACCATCAATCATAATAAGGCAAACATCTGCCCTTTCAACTGCCGCATACGCACGCAACACACTGTATTTTTCAATCTGCTCATTAACCTTTGCCTTTCTTCGTATGCCCGCAGTATCAATAAACGTATACTTTTGCCCTTCAAACTCGAAATGCGTATCAATTGCATCTCTCGTTGTTCCTGCAATATCGCTTACTATAACTCTGTTTTCGCCCAAAATGCAATTGATAAGCGAAGATTTTCCCGCATTAGGCTTTCCGACAACTGCAACCTTTATAACGTTTTCGTCCTCCGAAAGCTCCTCCTCCGTCGGAAACAGCTCAAACACCTTATCGAGCAAGTCTCCAACGCCAAGCCCGTGAGTAGACGAAATCGCAATCGGGTCGCCAAGCCCAAGATTGTAAAACTCATAAAAATCAAGAGGCGGCTGACCTGGGTTATCAATCTTGTTTACTGCAAGAATGATTGGCTTATTTGCTTTAATAAGCATCGCCGCAACATCCTTATCCGATGCAGTTAAGCCTTCTTTAACATTAACCATTAAAACAACAACATCTGCCATTTCAATTGCAAGCTCCGCCTGCTGGCGCATCTGCAAAAGAATTTCATCGTCCGTCTTAGGCTCAATTCCGCCCGTATCAATCAATGTGAACTGCTTTCCAAGCCATTCTGCGGGTGCAAAAATTCTATCCCTCGTAACGCCTGGGGTGTCGTCTACTATGCTTATTCTTGCGCCTGTTATCTTATTAAAAAGCGTTGATTTCCCAACATTTGGTCTGCCAACAATCGCAAGTATCGGTGTTGCCATATATAATCAAATCCTTTCAGTTTATATTTGTATATCCAAAAGCTTCTCAATAAAATCGAAACCGTCATTTTCAACTGTTTTTATTCTTGTATTAAGCGTTTTTTCAAGCTCCGTAAGCCGCATATTGTCTAAAAACACATCATCGCCGTCTCTTAGCATACTAGCCGAAATAAAAATTCCCTCTCCAAAGCTTTCGCCCTTTGTCTGCTCAATTATATCACAAGCGCAAACCAAGCCCGAAACATTTACTCCGCCGCCGAAAAAATTATTCTTAATTTTTAAAACCTTAGCCGAAAAGCTCGGGAATTTTTCAGTGAGCCTATCCGTAAGCGAAGATATAAACTCTCCCGCAAGCTCTCCTGTTACTATTGTTACGCTTCTTTTCCTGTCGTATTTTTCAACAAGCCTTAACGCCGCCTCAAACTCGCTTTCCAAACTGCTAATCAGACCCACTCCGTTCTCAATCTGAACAAAGCCTTCGTATTCCTCCGCCTTTGGCAATGGCTTTTTTGCCATTATGTAAAATTCGTCGGCAAGGTATACAATTCTGCTATTATATTTTGTCAAAAATTCTTTTTGCCACGCTTCAACCTGAGAAATAACCAAAAGAGCACTTTTTTCATCATACGCCTCAAGCTCAAACAGCCCTTCTCTGTGCGCAGAAAGACCAACGGGCACAACCGAAACGCTGTTTACATAAGGATAAAGCGCCGCCAAATCGAAAACCGTTTTTTTAAGTTTTTCCCTGTCGTTTACATTTTTGCAAAGCACAATCTGACAATTCATTTTTATTTTATTTTCGGCAAGCTTTTTCATTATTTCATATAGCTTACCTGCGAATTTATTTTTAAGCATAAAGCATCTCAAGTCGGAATCCGTCGTATGAACAGAAACATTAACAGGCGTTATACGAAGCCTTATAATTCTTTCAATATCCTCCTCCGACAAATTCGTAAGAGTTATATAATTCCCTTGCAGAAACGAAAGCCTCGCATCATCATCCTTAAAATAGAGAGTTTCTCTCATTCCCTTAGGAAGCTGGTCTATAAAACAAAATATACATTTGTTTTTGCAGTGCATCGGCTCATCCATCAAGGAATTTTCAAACTCAACCCCTAAATCCTCATAATCCGATTCAACCTCAACAATTTCAATCTCACCGTTCTTCTTTAAAATTTCCAAAACATAAAACTCGTCAGCAGTCATAAACTTATAATCCAACACATCGCATATAGGCGTGTCATTAATTTTAAGTATGCAATCTCCCTTTTCAAGCTCAATTTCATCTGCAATTGAACCCGATACCACGCTTTTTATAACTGCTTTTCTTTTCATTTTTTCCATTTTACCCGCCTCGATTAATTTTTTTCATTTTTGCAATTTTTCTATACTGCAAAGGCGTCATACCCTCGTATTTTTTTAAAATATCGTTAAAGCGTTGCTGACTTGAAAAGCCAACCTCTTTCGCAATTTCATTAATTTTTTGGTCCGTATTTTCCAATAGATATTTTGCACTCCGTATTCTTATGTTTAAAAGATGCTTTTTAGGACTTACTCCAAATTCCTTTTTAAATGTATGTGCAAAGTAACTTTCGCTAAGAAAAACATACGCCGCAACGTCAGCCAAGGTAAGCTCCTTTTCATAGTTGCTTTCGATATACTCCTTTGCAATTGCCAAAAGCTCCTTAAGCTTAACACTTCTGCTGCTGACATTTTGCTCCCATTCCTGCTTTAGCGTTCTGCTCACTAAAACAAAAAGCTCCATAATCAAAAGATAGCTTAAATAATCGCCCCATATCTGCTGCTTATCATTTTCTTTTAAAATTCTGTTCATAACGCCGATTATATCATTCTTTCGGCTTAGCTGAAGATGTATATAAGAAACGCTTTCGTCGTTTACGAACTCTATAAAATCATTAATTGAAATTTCAGAAAATTCACCGTTTTTCTTGTTTGTAAACTTAAAGCTCAAAACAAGAAATTCACATTGATTTGTAGTAACCATAAATTTATGAGATTGATATGGCTTTATAATAATAATGTCGTTAGGTCTCATAACAACATCGTCGCCCGCAACCTGAAACACCGCATCACCACGCTTTATATATACCATTTCAAAATGGTCGTGATAATTAGTATTCATCGACCAATTCACATCGTGAATCTTTTCAATTGTCTTCACAATTACAGGCAAAAAGGCTTGCGTCTCAATAATTGATTCCCACGTTTTCGGAAGCTTCATCTCGCTCATAAACATCATTCCCTTCAATTACCATTTAAACAATTAAGCAATTAAACTGCACATCATTTAAAACAGTGCAAAACTGCACAAACTTATTATATCAGTTTAAAAAGCAGTTTTCAATACTTTTTTAGTTATATTCATGATTTTTTCAAATTTTTTTTACTCCTTTATAATTTTATAAACAATAATTACAAGAAAATCACAAGATTTTAGCAATAAATTAGCAATTAGCTGTTTACAAATTAATTTTTTCTGTTATAATAAAAGTAGCAAGCAATTTTGAAAAGGTGATAGAAATGAAAAACAAAGCATCTCAATCAAAATTTAAAATCTTTTATTCTCTCGACAAGCTCTTGAGCATTCTTGCGCTAATCAGCTCAATAGTCGGGCTTTTTGCGATATATTCCGCAACAAAAAGCATGGGAACTCCAAGGCTTGTAATCGTTCAGATAGTTGCAGTTTGCTTAGGAATTATTTTGATGATTCTATTTTCAAATATAGATTATGAGATTTTTTCAGATGCAGTAAAATATATTTTTATCGGAAATGTCTTTCTCTTGGTTTTGGTTTTATTTGTCGGAATGGGAAAAGACAGTACGGGAACGCAAGGCTGGATTGATTTGGGTGTTGTTAATTTTCAACCTGCAGAAATTGTTAAAATAGGATTTATTTTAACGTTTTCGAGCCATTTATACAGAGTCCGTCAGGATATAAATTATATACCAACGCTTCTTTTGCTTACGCTTCACGCAGGAATTTTTATTTTCCTTATTTTACTTCAGCCCGACCTTGGAACGGCACTTGTTTTTTTGTTTATCTTTTTAACTATGGTTTTTGCGGCAAAAATAAGCTACAAATATGTCATAACGTTTTTTTTGATAATTGGAATTTTAACTCCGCTGTTTTGGTTTTTCAAAGATAAAATTTTGTCGCCATATCAGGTTGAAAGATTTTTAGTTTTCCTTGACCCGTACAGAGACCCTAACGGAACGGGCTACAACGTTATCCAGTCGGAAATTTCCGTTGGCTCGGGAAAGCTTTTCGGCAAGGGTTTTCTTTCGGGAACGCAAAACCAGCTCGAATATCTTCCCGCTAAGCATACCGATTTTATTTTTGCAACAATCGGTGAAGAATGGGGTTTTTTGGGTTGTATTGTTGTTGTGTTCCTGCTTTTTGCTATAATACTTCGCTGCATATATATTGCCGCAACCGCAAAGGATTTTTATGGTTCAATGATTTGCACGGGTATTTCGGCAATGTTTTTGTTTCACGTTTTGGAAAATATAGGAATGTGTATAAGGCTTATGCCTGTAACAGGTATTCCGCTCCCATTTATAAGCTATGGCGGAACGTCGATTTTGACAAGTATGCTCTCAATCGGAATTGTAAACAGCGTTGCTTCAAGGCGGCATTTAACAATGTTTTAACCAAAAAAACTTTCCTCTCAATTTAAAAATCATCCTTAAATTACCTATTATACATTATTTTGCAAGGGACTAGTATTAATCTCTTGCATTTTTTTTATTTATATGTTAAAATTAGTCTATATAATTGTAATAAGAATTAAAGGGGCTGAAAATTTAATATGAAACCGAATTTTAAAACAAATGCAATGCGAATTTTAGACAGTGCAAAAATTGAATACACTCCCCTTAATTACGTAGGAAACGACGGTCAGATAGATGCAATTTCCGTTGCACGAAAAATGAATCAGGACGTTAATCTTGTATATAAAACCTTAGTTACCGTATCGCCTACGAAGCAATACTATGTTTTTGTTATTCCGGCAGCGGCTGAGCTTGATTTAAAAGCGGCGGCAAAGTCTGTTGGCGAAAAAGCTGTAGAAATGATAAAGGTAAGCGAAATAAACAAGGTAACGGGGTATATAAGAGGCGGTTGTAGCCCCATTGGAATGAAAAAATTATACAAAACCGTTATAGACAGCTCTGCAGAAAAGCTTGACAAATTTTTTATCAGTGCGGGAAAAATCGGCTATCAGCTTGAAATTTCTCCCCTCGCCTTAAGAGAGGTTATCAACTTTGAATTTTGTGATATAATTCATAAATAAGGAGGTAGGATTAATTTGAATAAAATATATATTTTGGATTCAACCTTGCGTGATGGTATGCAATGCGAAGGAATTTCTTTTTCAGTTGAAGATAAAATAAAAATTTTAGAAGCCTTAGACAATATAGGAATAGACTATGTTGAAGCGGGAAACCCTGCCTCAAATCCAAAGGATATGGAGTTTTTCGAAAGAATAAAAACTCTTAAGCTGACTCACAGCAAGGTTGTCGCTTTTGGAAGTACAAGGCGTGTAGGCGTTTTGGCTAAAGACGATTCAATTCTAATCGCTCTTGCAAATTGCCCCGCAGAGTCGGTTGCAATTTTTGGAAAAGCGTGGAAGTTTCACGTTACTGACATACTTAAAACAACTCTAAAGGATAATTTGCAAATTATTTTCGACAGCGTTAAGTTTTTAAAAGACTCAGGCAAGGAGGTTTTCTTCGATGCGGAGCATTTCTTTGACGGATACAAAAACGACAGTGCTTACGCGCTTGAGTGTATAAAGGCAGCAGACGATGCAGGCGCAGATTTTATTGTTTTATGCGATACTAACGGCTCTGCTTTTCCATTTGAAATCGAAAAAATCATCCGTGAGGTTTCAAAAAAGGTTAAAGCAAAAATCGCAATTCACTGCCACAATGATGTCGGAATGGCGGTTGCAAGCTCAGTGTATGCCGCTTTAGGTGGTGCTCTTCAAATTCAAGGAACAATTAACGGAATTGGCGAGCGTTGCGGAAATGCAAACCTTTGCACGATTATCCCCAACCTTCAGCTCAAGCTTGGCTACGAGTGTCTTAAAGAAAACAAACTAGAGGAGCTGACAACTCTTTCGAGGTACGTTTCTGAAATTGCCAACATATCGCAAGACAAGCACCAGCCATACGTTGGCTCAAGTGCCTTTACTCACAAGGCGGGAACTCATGGCGACGGAGTTTTAAAAAATCCTGCAACGTTTGAACATATTTCGCCCGAGTCAGTCGGCAACAGCAGACGTATTTTAGTTAGCGAAATGAGTGGCAGAGCAAATATTTTAAAGCATATAAGAAATGTTGACCCAACTATAGATAAGCACGACAAGAGAGCAACTCTTGTTATGGAAAAGCTTAAGGAGCTTGAGTTTGAGGGGTATCAATTTGAGGGGGCTGAAAGCTCGCTTGAACTTTTGATTCGCCGTGTTCTTGGAAAGTACAAGCCGTTTTTCGACCTTAACCAGTTTAAGGTAATTATAAGCGAGCCGTCGGGCGAAGAAAAAAGCGCATCAGCACTTATAAAAATTCACGTTGGCGATACTGAGGAAATAACTGCGGCAGACGGCGAGGGTCCCGTAGATGCGCTCGATAAGGCTTTAAGAAAGGCTTTGGAGCGTTTTTATCCGCAAATTTCTCAGGTTCGATTAACGGATTATAAGGTTCGTGTATTAGACAGTGCTCGTGCGGCAGAATCGCTGACAAGAGTTTTGGTTGAGTCATCAGACGGAATACATAAATGGAGCACGGTTGGCGTTTCACGAGATATAATTGAAGCAAGTTGGCGAGCTCTTGTTGACTCTGTTGAATATAAGTTTTTGTTAGACTCAAAAGCTACGGCAAAATAATTTATACAAAATTACCAATCATTTTAAAAATATCGTTTAATTTATTGATTGTTTAACAATACAAAAAAGTTTTTTCATATTTTTTTCGTACAATATAAAAAAAGTTGAGTTTTTTTGCAACTTTTTTGCGGTGAAAAACGTATTACTTATGAAAGGGGATGTTTGTTTGCTTGACGAAAATGCAAAGCAAGAGCTTACATATAAGTATTTCGATATGATTTTTAAGCTTGCACTCGCTCAAACAAATGATAAACATCACGCTGAGGACGTATGTCAGGATGTGTTTTTAAAATTTCTAAGCTGTGATAAAAGCTTTGAGAGCGAAGAACATATAAAAGCGTGGCTTATTCGTGTTGCGATAAACGCTTCAAAAAGTATTTTTACATCCTCGTGGTTTAAAAAGACCACTCCCCTTTCGGAGGACATCGTTTTTGAAAACGATTATGACAGCGAGGTTTTCGATGCCGTCGGCTCTCTGCCTGAAAAATACAGAATTGTTATCCACTTATTCTACTATGAAGGATTTTCAATTTCAGAAATTGCAGGATATATCGGCGCAAATGAAAACACCGTAAAATCCCAATTGCATAGAGCAAGGGAAATTTTAAAAGATACATTAAATGATGTAAATGGAGGTTTTTAAATGTTTAAGGATGCATATAAGAATGCATTAAACAGCGTTTCACCGCGCGAAGGTATAATTGAAGAAATTATTGCAAAACATTCGGATTTGGAAAAAACAAAGAAAAAAAGCAACGTTAAAACCCCTGTATTTAAGCGGGTTTCCGTTTATGCGGCATCTATTGCGGCTCTTTTTGTTATTTCAACTGCATTTATCGCATACCCTGTGATGCTAAAAAATCATAAGGAGCGTAGCGATATCGCCATATCTACTGCCCCACCCATTACAAATGGGTTTTCACAATCGGACTATGATAAAACCGAAATTGAGGCAAACGCAAAAAACAAAGGTGCAAACAAAACAGAAGGCGAAAACCGAATTTCAAATGGTAATCCAAATGAAAAAATAGCTGATGAAGCTCCAAATGTTGCACCTTCTGAAAATTACGAAATCGCCGATAGCGTAAGCGAGTCATCGAGTGTTTTAACTGACTCATCTGAGGTAAGCATAGCTTCGGATAAAGCTGCAGAAAACGTTGAAAATGTGCACAATTCGGCTGATAGTGTTTCTCCTGATACAGGACGTAAGAGTTTGCCTAAAAGTGAGCAGGCTTATGAAAATGAGGCTAACGACTCAAGCGACGGTGGCAGATTGTTTTTAGATGCTCCTCCCGCTAATGAAAGCGCTAAAGCTTCGAGTGGCGGCGGTGGTGGTAGCTCTTCTGCAATAAAAGCGTTTGACTATAGTGCAATTGAGAAATCAGGAAAAAGCGTTATAAACAGCGGTTTTAAAAATGTTACCCCTATTAATTGTACCTCTCGTCAAACGGCAGTTATGCTTGCAAAAAACGAGCTTTTATCCGACCTTGAATTAGGTGGAGTATATTTCGATTATGAGCAAAACGTATGGATGGTTACTTTTCTTGAAACATCAACTAATACCATTTTACAAAGAGTATTTTTAAATACAGACGGAATAACTCTTTTAATAACGCTTATGAAATAAGAAATGAACCGACCTCCCAATCGTTAGATTTTTGGTCTAACTTTTGGGGTCGGTTCAAAAACGGGTGGTTATGTGTTTCGCACTTTGTGCTCAACTGCCTAAAGGCATTAAAACAAAACAACCCCTTGTTTTATCCATTTTACAGGAAAAACAAGGGGTTGTTTTAATTTATTTTAGTGTTTCAGTTTATTAACCCTTAACCGAACCTACCATAATACCCTTAACAAAGAATTTTTGAACAAATGGGTATATAACCATCATTGGGATTACCGCAAGCATAATTGTTGCATAAATAACCGTTTCACTACTTGTTCCGCCTAATACAGACGAGTCCATAGCTATTGTTGATTCACTGGCAGCCTGACGGTCAACAGTCAACTTCTTCAAGATAACCTGCAAAGGCATCTTTTCATTAGAAGAGAACAAAATTGAAGCCCACAAATATGCGTTCCACTTCTCAACGAAGTAGTACAAACCAACTGTCATAAGAGAAGGAACTGCCAACGGAAGATAGATTTTAAACAAAACTGTTAAATCGTTAGCCCCGTCCATTTTTGCAGATTCTTCAAGAGATTCCGAAATTGACTCAAAGTATGTACGAACCAAAACAACATAGAAAGCAGATATAGCAAACGCTATCATAATACCAATTCTTGTATCCTTCAAACCAAGATTTACAAGATTCAAGTATGTAGGAATCATACCTGCACTAAACCACATTGTTATAAGCATAATTGTTGTAAAGAACATACGTCCCTTTAATCTCTTTTTAGATAACGCATACGCACCTAAAACTGTAAGAATTAAGCTGATAATTGTACCAACACCTGCGTAAATAATTGTATTTCCGTAAGCCGTTACGATAATACCATCCATATACTCTATAGCTTCTTTATACGCTGCGAAATTGAAAAGCTGTCCCTTCTCAAAAACAGGAAGAAGCATTGTTTTACCCTCTCCAACAGCAGTTGGGTCAGATAGCGAAGAAATCAATACAAACCATAGAGGATATAATGTAACAATCATAATGAGAATCATTAGTATGACATTAAAAGCATCAAAAATAACTTCACCAACACTACGTTTAATTTTCATTTTTTATATCCCCCTTTCTTACCACAATCCAACGTCGCCGACTTTACGAGAAACCAGGTTAGACGTTGATACCAATATTAATGAAATAATAGCGTTAAACAAGGACACTGCCGTTGAAAGACTGTAGTTTGTAGCCGTGCCGCTTGAACCTGGCGCAATACCTATACGATAAACGTATGAAGAAATAACGTCGGCTGTTTCGTATGTAGACGGACGATAAAGCAAGATAATTGTTTCATATCCTACATTTAGCATACTTCCCAAACGCATAATAAGCATAATTGCTATTGTTGGCATAATGCTTGGAATTGTAATATGGATAAGCTGCTTCCATCTTCCCGCACCATCGATGTGCGCCGCCTCGTAAAGCTCCTGGTCAACGCCTGCAAGCGCAGATGTGAAGATAATTGAGCCAAATCCTGTATCCTGCCATATTACCATTAATACGTAAACCCATCTGAACAAAGCGGGATTACCTAAATGGTCTGTCGTTGTTTCTGCGCCTGTTACTGCAGTAATAATAGTATTTATCAAGCCCGAAGGTGCAAGGAAGTTAGTAACAAGACCTGCAACAACAACTGACGAGATAAAGTGCGGCAAATAAGAAACCGTCTGCGTACAAGTTTTAAACAACTTTGAGCGAAGCTCGTTTAGCAAAAGTGCAAAAACGATAGGCAATGGGAATCCCAAAATCAAGCTCATCAAATTGATAACAATTGTATTTCTGAAAAGACGATACGCCTGGTCGCTTGCCAAGAATAGTTTGAAGTGCATAAACGGGTCTTTTCCAACTTCCCAAAGGAAAGGAGCTTCCAAAGGACGGAAGGTTTTTCTCTCACGGAAAGCAAGAGTTAATCCGTACATTGGGGCATAAAGGAAAACCAAATACCACGCAACAAACGGAACAAGCATCAAGTACAAGTACTTGTCTCTCCAAATTGCAGCCCAAGTTTTCTTTGCTTTCTTTCTTTTGAAAATCTGTGCCGAAGAAGAAGTAGCTTTCTCGTACGCCTCAAATTTCACACGCTCTGCTTCCTTTAAATCAAGAAGGGCATTGTGCTTCTTTTCTTTTGCTTTCATCAAGGCAACCTTGCGGTCAAACGGCTCCATAGTTGCAGCTTTTGCAACATCTTCGCTGTAAGCTTCGCTGATTTCCTTTTTCTTAGCAGGTAATGCATTCTTGAATTCCTCAAGCTCGGATTTCAAAGCAGCAACAGTTTGCGGGTCTGTTTCAGGCTTGGCTGTCCATTCAGCCATATCTTCAACATACTTCGCCTTCGCAGCAATAAGCTGTTCTTCAAGAGCTTGCTTCTGCGCAGCAGCATCCAAACCCGACTTTGCCATATTAGCTTTCATTTCTTTTGTAATTTTCGGCTTTGTCGGTGGCTCAAAAATGCCTTGCTTTTTTGTCACATTAGACATGTGAACTCCTCCTTTTTCTTTTTATTACTTTTTATTTAGTTTTTTCGACATCCGATTTGCACCATTGTAACGCAAAAATGTCTTAAAAATGTACCAACAACATTTTTCAATTAAAACTATAACATATTTTTCGACATTTGTAAACTACCAGTTGTTTGAAAATGCG
>JAZNSA010000106.1:0-9373 GCA_045590935.1 Clostridia bacterium
CACATTAACTTCGTAAAGTCAAGCATTTTTTCTTGACTTTTATTTACATATATGGTATCATCCATGTTAATATGGAATGTATATGCGCGCATGTTTTAAAAATATGAAGCGTATTTTTTTTGGAGGTAATATGTACAACAAAGTGTCAACCGAACTCAACTTTGTTGAGCGCGAAAAACAAACCGAAAAATTCTGGCGTGATAACAACATTTTCAAAAAGAGTATAAGCGAAAGAGAGGGTTGCCCTGCGTATACTTTCTTTGATGGTCCGCCAACGGCAAATGGTAAGCCTCATATCGGACACGTTTTAACTCGTGTAATAAAGGATATGATTCCAAGATACCGCACGATGAAAGGCTACAGAGTAACAAGAAAAGCAGGCTGGGATACTCATGGTCTGCCCGTTGAGCTCGAAGTTGAAAAAATGCTCGGTCTTGACGGAAAAGAGCAAATTGAAAGCTACGGTCTTGAGCCATTTATAAAGCAGTGTAAGGAAAGCGTCTGGAAATACAAGGGTATGTGGGAAGATTTTTCCGAAACAGTTGGCTTTTGGGCTGATATGGAAAATCCGTATGTAACGTATCATAACGACTTTATTGAGTCGGAATGGTGGGCATTAAAGCAAATCTGGGACAAGGGGCTTTTGTATAAAGGTCATAAAATTGTTCCGTATTGCCCTCGTTGCGGAACTCCTCTTTCAAGCCACGAGGTTGCTCAGGGCTATAAAGACATTAAGGAAAAGAGTGCAATTGCTAAATTCAGAGTTAAGGGAACTGAAAACGAGTATTTCCTTGCTTGGACAACAACCCCTTGGACTCTTCCGTCAAACGTTGCGCTTTGCGTAAACGCCGAAGAAGAATACGTAAAAATTAAGCAGGGCGATGTTTATTATATTTTGGCATCTGCGCTTGTTGCGTCAGTTATAGATGGCGATTATGAAATCGTTGAAAAATATTTGGGAAGCGAGCTTGAAAACAGGGAATATGTTCCTCTTTTCGACTTTGTTAATCCCGATAAGAGAGCTTTCTTTGTAACATGCGACCCATACGTTACTTTAACAGACGGAACAGGTATCGTTCATATTGCGCCTGCATTTGGTGAAGACGACTCAAGAATCGGCAGAAACTACGATTTGCCTTTCGTTCAACTTGTTGACGGCAAAGGCGAGATGACAGCCGAAACGCCTTGGGCAGGAACATTCTGTAAGGATGCGGACAAGGAAGTATTTAAAGCATTAACCGAGAGTGGTCTTTTATTTAAGGCTCTTCCGTTTGAACACTCATATCCTTTCTGTTGGAGATGTGATACTCCTCTTATATACTATGCTCGTGATTCTTGGTTTATAAAGATGACTGCTGTAAAAGAAGATTTAATTAAAAACAACAATACAATCAATTGGATTCCCGAAAGTATCGGAACAGGCAGATTTGGAGATTGGCTCAAAAACGTTCAGGATTGGGGCGTTAGCCGTGATAGATATTGGGGAACGCCATTAAATATCTGGGAATGTAGCTGTGGACACAGACATTCTATAGGCTCAATTGAGGAACTTAAGTCGCTAAGCAATAATTGCCCTGATGAAATCGAGCTTCACCGCCCATATATAGATGCAGTAACAATCAAGTGCGAGAAGTGTGGCGGAGAGATGACTCGTGTTAAAGAAGTTATCGACTGTTGGTTCGACTCGGGCGCAATGCCTTTTGCACAGTGGCACTATCCTTTTGAAAACAAAGACATTTTTGAGGCAAACTTCCCTGCAAGCTTCATAAGCGAGGCAGTTGACCAGACAAGAGGTTGGTTCTATTCTCTTTTAGCCATTTCAACTCTTATCTTCAACAAAGCACCTTATAAAAACGTTATTGTTTTAGGTCTTGTTCAGGACGAAAACGGACAGAAGATGAGTAAATCAAAGGGCAATGCCGTTGACCCGTTTGATGCGCTTGCGAAATACGGTGCGGATGCGATAAGATGGTATTTCTACTCTAACAGTGCGCCATGGCTTCCAAACAGATTCCACGAAAAGGCAGTGTTGGAAGGTCAGCGTAAGTTTATGGGAACGCTTTGGAACACGTATGCATTCTTCGTATTGTATGCTAATATAGACAACTTTGATGCAACAAAATACGAGCTTGATTACAATAGCCTTTCCGTTATGGATAAATGGATGCTTTCAAAGCTTAACACCTTGGTTAAAACAGTTGATACAAACCTTGAAAATTATAAGATTACGGAAACGGCAAGAGCGTTGCAGGATTTTGCCGACGATATGAGCAATTGGTATGTTCGTCGCAGTCGTGAACGTTTCTGGGCAAAGGGACTTGAGCAAGATAAGATTAATGCGTATATGACTCTTTATACAACGCTTGTTACTTTAGCTAAGATTTCTGCCCCTATGATTCCGTTTATGTCAGAGGATATTTACCAAAATCTTGTACGCAGTATAGATAAATCAGCAAAAGAAAGTATTCACCTTTGCGATTTCCCTGTGTATAACGAAAGCTATGTTGATGTTGAGCTTGAAAAGAATATGGATGCGCTTTTGGATATTGTTGTTTTGGGACGTGCGTGCAGAAACAGCGCCAATATCAAAAATCGGCAGCCAATAGGCAAGATGTTTATAAAAGCTCCAAACAAGCTTCCTGAATTTTATCTTGACATAATTGCAAACGAGCTAAATGTTAAATCGGCTGAATTTGCAGAAGATGTCAGAGCTTTCACAAGCTATAGCTTTAAGCCTCAGCTAAAAACTGTTGGTCCTAAATTCGGAAAATATTTAGGAAAAATCCGCGATTTCTTATCTGCTGTTGACGGAAATGCCGCAATGGATGAGCTTAATGAAAGCGGAGTTTTAAAGATTGATGTCGGCGAGGAAACAATTGAGCTTGCAAAAGAAGATTTGTTGATTGAAACGGCTCAGGTTGAGGGTTATGCTTCCGAAAGCGACTTTGGAATAAGCGTTATTTTGGACACAAAGCTTACAGACGAGCTTATCGAGGAAGGCTTTGTTCGTGAAATAATAAGCAAGGTTCAAACAATGCGTAAGGACTCAGGCTTTGAGGTTATGGATACGATTTCTCTTTATGCTTACGGCAACGACAAGATTTGCAGTATCATTGAGAAAAATTCAGAAGAAATCAAAGAAGATGTTTTATGCGTAAATCTTGTTTTGGGAAAAGAAGCTCAAAACGCAAAAGAGTGGAACATAAACGGCGAGAAAGTATTCCTTGCAGTTGAAAAGCAGAATTAAAAATTTATAAGTAAAAAGTCGGATTCTTTATATGAGTCCGACTTTTTTATGAGGATATGATGCAAATAAGAAATCATCTTTCGACCTTTCACTTTTTCTGCCCCTTGACTTTTTTCTAATTAAGGTATATTATTATATTGAGCTTGGAATAATCTTATTAAAATTATTGAATGGGGGGATAATATGTATATATTTTGGAATTTTTTGTCCGTTATATTTAATTATGCATATATTCTTACAATAGGCATAAATATCCCGCTCCTCCCTTTTATAAGGCTTATTTTAAATTGGGGGATTTTTCCTGCTATCATTGTTTTAACTAATTTTGCAAAGGTTTATTCAAGGCGTATCCGCCCTATGGCATCAATTTTTATAACCTTTTTTGTTGCGGCAATGTGCTACGGCTCTTCGTATATATTATATTATTTAAAAGCAGGTCTGCCGCTTGATGCATTTGGTATAAAGGCAATTTTTTTAACAAATTTCAATTTTTTTCTTCCATTTTTGATTAACTTTATATTGTGCTTTTTAAAAATGACTGTTTTTAAATCAAAAAAATCAAAAAAGAAGCGTCGCTCCGCTAACTGAAATATATATTGCAAACTGCACACGCACATATAACGCAAAAGAAGTCTGCCATAAGCGCGCAGGCAAGCGTATGGCGTGTGTTTTTTATTTTTGTTACGCTAAAATAAACGGCGGTAGTATAAATACTTGTTTCAGTTGATGCCATAATTACCGATGCAATTTTAGATATTTTACTATCCGCTCCGTAAGTTTCAAAAATATCTGTCAAAACTGCTATTGAGCCGCTTCCCGAAACAGGTCTTAAAAACGCCAGAACAGATAATTCCTTCGGTACCTTAAAAATATCAAAGATTGGCTTTGCCAAATTTGTAAGAATTTCTAATCCTCCCGATGCTTTAAGCATAGCACAGGCGCACATAACGGCAAGAATATTAGGGAAAATTTTTACACCGTTTGAAAGCGACTCTGCCACGCCCGTCGTAAAACAGTCAAAAACATTTTTCTTTTTCAATACGCCAATAAATATTATAACAAAAAGGAAACAAGGCACGATATATTCCGAAAAATTCAACTTATACTCTCCTTTTTTCTCTCAAAAGCTTTACAAAGCACCATAGCAAAGATAAGCGTTAATGCAGAGCATATCCAAATCGGCACCAAAACGCAAAATGCATCCTCCGACCCGCTCGCACTTCTTAGTGCAAACACAGTCGACGGAACAAGCTGAATTGATGCCGTATTCAAAATAATAAACCGACACATCTCGTTTGAAGCAGTATCACCCTTTAATTTTTCATCCATTTTTTCCATTGCCGCCAAACCAAACGGCGTTGCGGCATTGCCAAGTCCCATAATATTAGCCGTAATATTTGAGCTGACACAATCTGCTGTTTTTTCGTCTGCATTTTTCCCCAAAACAAATCTAAGAAGCGGCTTTAAGCATAAGCTTAGCTTTTCTGTTAATCCAATAGCTTTTGCTATATTTAAAATTCCTTTCCAGAAGCACATCAAAACCGTTACTTTAATAATTAAATCGGCGCAATCTTCACACGCCTCAAAGCACGCTTGAATAACAACCCCTGTTTTGCCGTTAAAAACTGCTGTTGCAAGCGAAAAAAGCATCATGCAAACCCAAACATAATTAATCATTTTTTCAAAAACCTTCCCTTCACAAAATCAAGGCTTTTTATATTAAAGCTTTTTAATATTATTATCATTGCAAAATATATTAAAAAGGCTACTCCTCCTTTTAAAAGCAAGGCAAAAGTCCTATTTCCAAAAGCAATACTTTCGCTACCTAATGCTGCAACGCTTGCTGCAAAAATCGGCTTTAAAAAGAAATTTGAACAGCTTATTTCAAACCTCGTTTTTTTATATAGCCATATAAAATTAGTTGCAGACGTAAACACATTGCTGATTATCATTATATATACAAAGGCTTCAATTCCATAAAGCGGAACAACCATAAGGATAAGAGAAATTCTTGCTATTGAGTTATAAATATTAAACCTTAGCGAAGCTATATGTAAATTGAGAGCTGACAGCGTTCCTGCTATTATGCTTTCCGTATACATAAACGGAATTGCAACTGAAAACATTTTCAAAAACCTTCCCACAGGCTCATTTGGATATAAAAGCCTCGAAATCTCCTCACCGCAAACAAAAAATATAACCCCAACAAAAACAGACATCAAAATTGTACTGTGAATAGTAAAGGATATTGTTTTATTTATTCCTCTTTCGTTTGAACTCGCATCCATCATCGAAATCTCAGGCAAGAGCATCGTTGAAACGGCACTTAAAAAGGATGCGGGAAAGAACACTACAGGAATCGCCATTCCTTTAACAATTCCAAACAAAGAAACTGCAATACTTCTGTTTTCGTAAAACCTGAACAAGACGTCGGGAACAAGCAAATTTTCATACGTATGAAGCATTGTATTCAAATAATTGCTAAGCGTTGTCGGAATAAAAATATATAATAAATTCTTGATTAAATGCGTTTTCTTTTTCTCCTCAAAAACGTTTTTTGTATCCTTTTTGTACTTAATATACAGAAATGCAAATGCGGCAACCTCCGAAATCGCATTGCCAATAACAACCGCTATGCAGCTATTATAAATATCTCCTTTGGGAACTAGCGACAATCCATAAAAAATTATTCCCATTCTTACAAGCTGCTCAAAAAGCTGAGAATTAGATGGAACACTAACCTTTCTTACGGCTATAAAATATCCCTTCAAGCAAGCCGACAAGGATATAAAAACAAGCCCGCCCGATAAAATTCGTATACAATCTCCCGCTCCGGGATATTGTATGCTTTTTGCCTCAATAACGTCTGCAAACAAAAATGCTAAACTGCTTATAATTAAGCTTATCGCCAAGGAAAGCTTAAAGCATATAGTCATTATTTTTCTTCTCTCCCCCTCGCTTGCCGACACCATCTTCGTTACGCTTATATTAAATCCCGCAGAAGTCAAAACTCCCATCAGGGTATAAACAGAAAAGATAAGCTGATAAATTCCCATTCCCTCTGCGCCTATCGCATTTGACAGATATATTCTAAACAAAATCCCTATACTGCGCAAAATTAACGCCGTTGCCGTAAGTATGAGCGTGTTTTTCAAAAACAACCTTTTTTGCAAGCTCCAACTCCCCCTTAAAACCTCTCGCTTTATACCAATATATGAGTAAATATACCAAAATATTATTTACGGCACTATAAAAAAATCGCACCAATGCAAGCTGCATCAATGCGATTTAATAATTTTAAAGTTTATAGGTTAAATGTATTTCTGAGGATTTACTGTTGAGCCATTTTTTAATATTTCAAAGTGGCAATGATTTCCCGTTGAATTTCCTGTTGAGCCCATATAAGCAATTATCTGACCCTTTTCAACCGTTTGCCCAACCTCTACAGCAAAGCTGCTATTATGAGCATAATATGTTACATAACCATTCTGGTGGTCTATTTTTACTAATTTTCCATATCCGCCTGACCAGCCTGCGAAGATAACCTTTCCCTCATCTGCTGCGCAAACTGCACTTCCGTACGAACCTGCAATATCCAAGCCCGTATGGAATCCTCTGCCTCTTGAGCCATAGCGAGAGGAAACATATCCTCTTGCGGGCGTAATAAAGCTTCCCGTTCCAACTCCCTTTGGCGGCTCCATTGTTCCTACTGTTCTAACCTGTGTAACAGGCTCTGAAATAACTTCTCTTGATAACTCATTCACCTGAGAAACATTACCATTTGTTTTTATAATCTCTTCTGTTACCGTTGCTTCCCCGTTAACACCTTTAACAGTAATCTCGCTCCATGTATTATATCTGCTTGAATCCTTAACTGTTTCCGTTTCGTATGGAATTTCAACTGTTTTGCTTACAACCTGAGTCGTTGTAACATTAACCATAGGCACATAAGCCGAAACCAAAATCTCATCGCCAATACTTAAAATATCGTCTTCATCAAGATTATTGATTTCCAAAATTTCATCAACACTCGAATCGTACTCCGTTGCAACATCCCAAAGAGTATCCCCGTCTTGTATAACATAAACGTTCTCTTTTTTCTCTCCGCCTTTCAAACGCAAAATAGCCGATTCCGTATCTCCCATTAATAAAGCGATAGGCGCTTTTTCGCAAACAAGCTTAAATTCCTTATCCGTTGAAAACTTTACGTTTTCATCTCCGCCCGTATAGTAGTTTTTAAATCCATCTATAACAAGCTTTGCTTCTTCCTCCGTTGCCATACCTACAAGGGCAGTTTCCCCCGCATATATTACGCACATATCATACATTTCGCCATTTGCCGCCATTATTATATTATAAACCTCGTCATCAGGCATAACAGCATTTTTCTTAACAAGCTTTTTCTCCGCTATCATACCCTCCATAGATACAAGCGGCGCCTCAGTGCCAAAGCTTGAAATTATATGCGCATTAATATTGGAAACAATCGTCTCAAGTTGCTTCTCATTTTTTACAACTACCTTCTTATCTCCGATTTGCACACTATATCCAAACGTAAAGCTTGAAAGTAAAACTACAATTACAACAAGAGCTGCAACGCAAGCAATCCCAATTCCCATTGCCTTGCGATTTGACGCCGCCAATGATTTTATTTTTTCGGAAAATGCCCCGTTTCTCTCTCTTTCATTTTTAACAGACATTTTATCCTTTTTTATAACTGTATTCTCTTTTTTGCGCAAAACCTCTCCAAAATCCTTCTTCTCGTTTTGCTTAATTACAGCCTCGACGCTGTATTTTGCTTTAACAGCCTTTCCAACAGGCTCCTTCTCGTCAGCCTTCCCCGCTATAAAATCCGCTTTTTCCGCCTTCTCGGCATCAGCCGCACGCTTCTTTAATTCGGCCTTTTCTTCCGCCTTTTTCTTTGCACTGTTGTTTAACATATCAGAAACATTCTCGCAAAACGCTCCCGCACCATCGGCAATTGTTGCTTTAACATCCGAAATAACGCTAAACACAGTCTTTCTGTTTCTTCTCGTTACTGCGCCGAATTTAAAGCTTACCGCCTCATCCTCCGCTTCAACAACAGTCTTTGTATTATCCATTTCATAATCATCCGAAACAGCAACGCATCTTCTGTTCGTTACCATGCTTCTTTCTTTCAGGGACTCACTTCTCGGCTTACTACCTGCCATTTGTTCACCTCATTTAATTTTTTTGTAACAATTAGTTAAAAAATTACTTTTCGTTTTTTCTATCAGTATATTCGCTTTTTTCCGATTTTTCTAAGCTTACAGCTTGTTTCCAAGAAAACACTTATTTTCTTATATATATATTTTACTCCTTTTTTTTGAAAAAATCAAGTCTTTTTTGTAATTATTTTGTAAAAACTTTTTTGCACACCATGACTTGTGTATAAAAATAATATGCTTACGATATATAGTTTGTCTTATAAAATAATTTTTTCAATCATGACCACCCGTTTGATGAAATGAAGGTTGTGCCTGAACTTGTTAAAAGACTTCCCCTTGAGGGGAAGTCTTTTAACAAAATTAGACATTATTTTCACCATATAAAGAGTGCATCATATAGATGCCACTAATTTTGAGCTACAAACAATCTATTATAATCATGCTAAAGGTCAATGCTGTTATCACTATCCTCGTTGATTTACACACAATATAACCTTATTACTGCTCTAACATTTTCCAAAAAAGTGTTGCCACTTCCGCACGAGTTATATTTGCTTTTCCTCTAAATGTATTGTCATCATATCCATTTATAAGTCCATGTTCCACTGCGACTGCTACATAAGGTCTTGCATCTGCACTTATTTCTTGCCAATCCTTAAATTTATTCTTTAGCTCACCCTCATTATATCCTGAAATATCATATTTTTTATACTTCACCAGCGCTACTGCAATGTCTTCTCGAATTGCATTGGTGTTTGGTTTAAAATATGAATTGTTATTATATCCATTTATGTACGATTTCGCCGCCTCAACATACGGTGCAAACCAATCTGACGATGAAACGTCAGAGAATGTTGTCGCACCAGTATTTGTTTTTAATTCAGCGGCACGACAAAGCATTGTAGCAAACTGAGCACGTGTAATTTGATCGTTTGGA
>JAZNSA010000107.1:0-1806 GCA_045590935.1 Clostridia bacterium
TAACTATTTTTCACATATTTACACGTTTTTTTCCAACATAAAAGCAAAATCAAATCTTTGTTTATGTTCTTGTTATTTCGCAAATAGCAAACCCGAGAACTTCTCTTGAATAATCGCAAAGCGCCTTTAGCGCCGCCTCAGTTTCGCTCACCGTTCCCGTAACAATAAGCGTGCCGCTGAATCTATCAACAAAGCCAAGCTCAACACCCGCACTCTTCGTTGCTATATCTCCCGCAATTATTGCAGTTTCCGCTGGCGACATAGTAACAATTCCTATCGCACTTTTAGCGTAATCAACGCTTGGGTCAAGCCCTAATTTTTTATACAAAATCTTATCAGGATTTGCAATAATATGAGCAAGAGTAATCTGCTTTCCGGGAACAATTTCTTGTATAATTCTCAATTTTTCGTTATCTGTTATATTATTTAAAAAATCCACCTTAACATTCTCTCCAATATTATATGTTAATCTCTTTTCTTTGTTTTTCTTTGTTTTTATTATCCGCCGATTTGAACCTTCAAGCTGCTTTTTTCTGCAACCCTTTTAAGCGAAAGCATTTTTTCGTTTGACGGCGACTCAATATCACCCATAAGATAATCTCTGCCAAGCCCTTCATATTTAACCGAACCAAAGCTATGATAAGGCAAGAGATGAATTTCGGAAACAGTTTTCAGACTGCGTGCAAATTCTGCAATCCTTGAAATTTCCTCTTCCGTATCATTAAACGTTGGAACAACGGGAACTCTTACTATAACTTGCCTTGCATTTTCTGCTATTTTCTTCGCATTTTCCAAAATAAGCTCGTTTCCTTTTCCCGTAAATAGCTTGTGCTTCTCCGAATCAATATGCTTTATATCCATAAGGTACAAATCCAAAAACGGCAAAAGCGACTCAATAACGTCATAGCTAATCGTTGCCGCCGACTCAATTGCAGTGTTTATCCCATTTTCCTTTGCAGCCTGCAAAAGCGCACGAGCAAACTCTCCCTGACAAAGGCACTCACCGCCCGAAAGCGTTAAGCCTCCGCCGCTCCGTCTGTAATAAGGAACATCTCTCATAACAGTTTTCATAACCTCACGAACAGATACATCCTCACCTACAACCTTTTCCTTCCCATTTTCAATCATCGTTTCAACATTAAACCTTTGCGACTCAGGATTGCAACACCATCTGCAACGAAGAACGCATCCCTTAAAGAAAACAATCGTCCTTATTCCGGGTCCGTCATGAATGCTGAAACGCTGTATATTAAATATTCTTCCTGTAACATCAAGTATGTTTTCTTCCATATTGCACCCACCTAAACTCACGCCCGCTCCACACGGACAATAATCTATCTGTCTAAAATTCTAAAGCTCTAATATTTTCTCTATTTCGCATATACTATTTATTGTTCTATTGCATATATTTTTAATATGAACCTCCGCATTGTCAACGGCAAGAGCTATGCCCGCATTTTTCAGCATTTCAACGTCATTATCGCCGTTTCCGACAGCAAGAATTTCCGACCTGTCAATATTGCATCTCTCGCTTATTTTACAAACGGCAACTTGCTTATCAATATCCTTCATAACAAGCTCAATAACATTCTCGCTCTCATAAGCAATTTTGAAGCACTGCAAAAACTCACTTTTTATTCTGCGCTTTGAAAACTCATTAAGATTAAAAATCGTTATTTTATAAACTTCATTTTTAATCTCGTTAGCGCCGCCTATAATCTTAATTTGGTTTTTTCTTTCTTTTCTCATTTGTCGGCAAAACTTCTCATTTCCATATATGTACGAAAAATATTTTGAACAAAACTC
>JAZNSA010000108.1:0-5350 GCA_045590935.1 Clostridia bacterium
CCTGCCATAATTCCTGATGCCGCAGACTCTACATATCCCTCAACACCCGTTATCTGCCCCGCAAAAAATATATTTTCATTATCCTTTAATGCGTAGTATTTATTTAAAAGTACGGGTGAGTTGATAAATGTATTCCTATGCATAACGCCGTAGCGTACAATTTCCGCATTTTCAAGTCCGGGTATCATTGAAAAAACTCTCTTTTGCTCGCCGAATTTAAGGTGAGTCTGAAAGCCCACTATATTATAGATGCTACCCTCCGAATTATCTCTCCTTAGCTGAACAACGGCGTAAAAATCGTCTTTTCCGCTTTTCGGATTAGTTATTCCAACGGGCTTTAACGGTCCGAAAAGGAGGGTATCGTGTCCTCTTGATGCCATAACCTCAACAGGCATACACCCTTCAAAAACCTTAACCTTTTCAAATTCGTGAAGCTCTGCTACCTCTGCATTTATAAGCTCATTATAAAACGCTTCATACTCGTCTTTATTCATCGGACAATTGATATAATCTGCCGTTCCCCTGTCGTATCTTGCGGCAAAAAACGCTTTCGTCATATCAACACTTTCAAACGTAACCAACGGCGCTGCCGCATCGTGAAAGTGCAAATATTCGCTGTTTTTCAAAATTTTTCTCAGTCCCTCGGCAAGCTTATCCGAGCAAAGGGGTCCCGCTGCAACAATCGTATTTTCGTTTTCATCAATTTCTAAAACCTCTTCGCATATAACCTCTATATTTTTATGCTCGCTTATCTTCTTTGTAACAAGCGCAGAAAACCTGTCTCTGTCAACCGCAAGCGCACTGCCCGCAGGCACTCTTGTTTCGTCGGCACATTCAATAATAAGCGAATTCAGCCTTCTCATTTCCTCTTTTAAAAGCCCTACAGCATTAGCAGTCTGGTCAGACCTTAGTGAATTACTGCAAACAAGCTCTGCAAAATTCTTACTCTTATGCGCCGCCGAAAAGCTTTTCGGCTTCATTTCATAAAGTCTTACTTTTATTCCTCTGTTTGCCAATTGCCACGCCGCCTCACACCCCGCAAGCCCTGCGCCTATAACATTAACTATCATTTCTTACCCTCTTCCGCTCCGTAACCACAAGCCTGATTAGCGCAAATTTCTTTAACCTTGCCTCCAAACTTCTTTTCAAGCATTATTCCACCGCATTTCGGGCATTTTTTGTCCTTTAACGGCGTATCCCACGTCATAAAATCGCACTTGGGATTTTCCTCGCAACCAAAATATATTTTACCCTTTTTGCTCTTCTTTTGCAAAATTTCTTTGCCACACTTAGGGCACTTAACGCCCGTTTCAATTCTTATTGGCTTAGCATTAGAACAAGCGGGAAAGCCGGGACACGCCAAAAACTTTCCGTATTTTCCCATTTTATATACCATCATTCTTCCGCATTTCTCGCACGCTACATCAGATACTTCATCTTGAATTTTTACTTTTGAAACCTCGCTCTCGGCTTTTTTCAAAACCTTATCAAATGGCGGATAGAAATCTCTTAAAATTTCTTTCCATTCAACCTTTCCCGTTTCAACATCGTCTAGTCTGCTTTCCATATTTGCAGTAAATTTCAAGTCAACAATATCTTTAAAATTGTTTTTTAACAGCTCAGTAGTAACTCTGCCAAGCTCCGTTGGCAAAAAGCTCTTTTTCTCTCTTACAACATAACCTCTCGCAAGAATTGTTGTAATAGTAGGCATATAGGTTGACGGTCTTCCTATTCCCTTCTCTTCAAGCAGCTTTATAAGCGTTGCCTCAGTAAACCTCTGCGGTGGCTGAGTAAAATGCTGCTTTGCATCAATTCCTTTATCTAAAACCGCATCTCCAACCTCAAGCGCAGGAAGCGTCGTTTTCTTTTCCTCGTTTTCGCTATCCGTACCCTCAACATATACCTTCATAAATCCGTCAAACAAAACTCTTGAGCCATTCGCCCTGAAAACATATTCTCCGCCCTTAATATCGCAGGCGATGTTTTCAATTACAGCAGCTTCCATCTGACAAGCAACAAACCTCTCCCAAACAAGCTTATATAGCTTATATTGGTCGTTTGAAAGCTTATTCTTGATTGAAGCGGGCGTAAGCGTAACATCCGTCGGACGAATTGCTTCGTGCGCATCCTGGGCATTTTTCTTTGTTTTAAATACTCTTGCCGACTTTGGAAGATACTTATCACCATAGCTTTCGCCGATATATCCCCTGACAGCCGCAACCGCTTCGTTTGATATACGAAGTGAGTCTGTACGCATATATGTTATTAAACCAACTTTTTCATTTTTATTAAGCTCAATTCCTTCATACAACCCCTGAGCAACCTGCATAGTCTTCTTGGATTGGAAATTAAGCTTTCTTGATGCCTCCTGCTGAAGCGTAGACGTCGTAAATGGCGGCGCAGGTATTCTTTGATTAACATTAACCTTAACGTCGCTCACAGCGTATTTTGCACCCTTTAGCTTGGCAAGCACCGAATTTGCTTCATCTTCATTTTTAAATTCTTTTTTGCCGCCGTTTTGCTCAATAAGATACGCCTTGAATTGCTTCTTTGTTTTTACATCTTCAAAAATAGCCGTAATATCCCAAAATTCACGAGGTACAAAAGCCTCAATTTCATCTTCTCTGTCGCAAATCATACGAACAGCAACGCTCTGAACTCTGCCCGCACTTAGTCCCTTTTTAATTTTAGCCCACAAAATCGGGCTGATTTTATAGCCAACTATTCTGTCTAAAACACGCCTTGCCTGCTGAGCGTCAACCAAATCGCTGTCAATTTTTCTAGGCTCATTCATAGCTTTTTTAACTGCCGTTTTCGTTATCTCATTAAAACACACACGGCACTCGCTGTCCATATCAATATTAAGCGCTCTTGCAAGGTGCCAGCTTATTGCCTCTCCCTCTCGGTCAGGGTCAGTTGCAAGATAAACTTTTTTTGCATTTTTTGCAACCTTTTTAAGCGAGTTTAAAAGCTCACCCTTTCCCCTTATCGTTATATATTTCGGCTCGAAATCATTTTCTATATCTATTCCGATATTACTTCTGGGCAAATCTATTATATGCCCCATAGATGCCGTAACGCTATAACCCTTTCCAAGATATTTACTTATCGTTTCCGCCTTGGACGGCGATTCAACAATCACCAATTTGTCTGCCATATATTTTCTTCAACCTCTTTCCTTTGTCTTTTAGGAAGTATATATTAATATTTATTCACAAAATTATTTTTTATTTTACTTAAGCGAAATCTTTCCGCCAATATTTAAAACAATATCTTCAAGCTCCATCTTTGTCAATGTAGCACCGAGCTCATTAAAATTAACATCTAACTCTTCGCAAAGCTCATCTAAAAACATATCTCTTATACTAATCAGTTTAACCACTTTTTCCTCAAACTCCGAAAGTCCTTCATACTTTTTAACGGTTTTCACTTCGGCTTCCTTTTTTTGATAAACCCGCTTTACAATTGAATTAATATTTTGATTTTTTTCTGCCAAATCCTCATATTCTTCTAAAATATCCTCTGCCGATAAGGCAAGCTTTGCGCAGCCGTCTCTTATCAGCAAATTAGTACCTTCATTTTCCTCGCAAACATTTCCCGGCAGTGCAAAAACATCTCTTCCGCTATCGAGTGCCATTCTTGCGGTTATAAGACTTCCGCTCCTCTTAGGCGCTTGCCCGACAACAACCCCAAGCGACAATCCTGCTATTATTCTGTTTCTTTTTTGAAAGTCATACCTTGAGCCTCTATATCCCGGGGGATACTCAGAAATAATCAATCCATTTTTAATTATTTCATTATATATCCGTATATTTTCCGCAGGATAAATCTTATTTATTGCCGTTCCGAAAACAGCAATTGTTTTTCCTCCTGCATTAATCGCCCCTTCGTGCGCCGCAGAATCTATCCCTAAAGCCATACCGCTAACTATAACAGCGCCGCTCAAAGCCAATTCAAACGCAATTTTCTCACAAATTTCTTTTGAAAACTCATCGCACTTTCTTGTTCCAACCATAGCAATTTTAAATTTTTCATCAATGCAAGCTCTATTTCCCTTTAAATATAAAACAACAGGTGCATCATAAATATTTTTTAAGCATTCAGGGTAATCACTATCGTCAAAGCATAAAACCTCAACTCCAAGCTGATTTGTCAACTGCAAGATTTTTCTTGCTCCTGCCAAATCGCTTTTCAACAGCTCGGATTTTTCTTTTTCTGTCAAATAAGAAAGCTTTTCAATCTCGCTTTTTTCCGCATTAAAAATTTCGCTTGGATTTTTAAACTCAACAAGCATTTTATGTATTTTCGTATTGCTATATACAAAAATACTCTTGAGCCATACCCAAAGAAGCTCTCTTTCTTGACTTTTCAAATTTTACCACCCCACATCTTAGCGATAACCCGCATATATTTTACCATACTATATTTTTTTTGATTTGTCAAATATTTTTTTAAAATTAATTATGAATTTTTGTGTTTTATATTCCATTTTTGTATTGACAAGAAATTAAAAATATGCTTTAATATATGCGGATATGATAAAACAAAATGGGGTGTTAGACGCTATGTTTAAAAAAATAAATAAAATTTTATTAATTATTTTTTCAATCCTTACTGTTATCTCTTTCTCTTCATGTGCAAAAGAAAATGCAAACAAGGAAGCGCAAAAATATCTTCAGGAAGCAGAAAATGAAACCAAAGATATTCTTGAGAACAAAGATGAAATCTTTCTTTTAAAAAATGAAACGGGTGTTGATATTTATTCTATTGATTTTCTAAAAGATAATGAGGAGCCTTTGGAGATTGATGCCGTCTTGCCAAGTGGCAACGAGATTTTTGTTAACATTTCGGGCGAATGGGAAATCGTCTGTGATTTTTTAGAAAACGAACAGCATATTAAAAAATCATTTGGAAAATTAAACCTCGATAATGCGGAGATTGTAGATTTAAAAGTAATCGACGGAATTTACTCTGCCGAAATTCAAACGGACTAATTAAATTAAGTTCTAAATATATTTTAAAAAAATTTATTTAGAAGGTGTTTATATGAAAGAAAAAATGTGGGCAACTTGGAAGATGATTGAAAAGGAGCATCAGCATTTCTTTGAGGAATCTTTTAAACTTCTTAAGGAAACAAAAGAAAAATTCTATAAGTACTTTTTAAAAAGAGCCTATAAAGATATAAAAAATCGTAAAAATTACTTGACAACAGACCGTTTTTTGTTGTATAATGAATTTCGGTCATTGTTGTGGCCCGGTAGTTCAGTTGGTTAGAACGCCAGCCTGTCACGCTGGAGGTCGTGGGTTCGAGCCCCATCCGGGTCGCCATTTGCTGCCTTAGCTCAGTAGG
>JAZNSA010000109.1:0-20767 GCA_045590935.1 Clostridia bacterium
TATTGCACAAAAAGTCTATAACAGCAAAAATAAAATAAATAAAAATACTTATGAACAATGGTATTGATAAAACATTGTAGTAAAAGGCAGCCGAAAAATCAAAATATAATATTGAAATAAATCCCCTTGTAAGACCACATCCAAAGCATGATATTCCAAATAAATTTTTTATTGGACAAACAGAAATTGAAAACAATTTTGTAATTACAAACAAAATGCAAAAAAAAGCAAACCCTACACCCAGAGAGCGTAAGGCATGCTTCTTTCTATATGGCATTTTTTTATACTTATACCAAAGGTTGTCCATAGCTATCTCTAAAACCACCAGACAAAATTGAAATCAAATCAATAATAGTTCCTATTCCACAAACCCCATATGTAAGGAAGTGGATAACACCACTACCAACTTTTCCGACATACATTCTGTGCAAACCGCCAAAGCCAAAGAAACCAATTATACATAAAATCAACGCAACCATTTTGCTTTTTCTTGGACCATAAGCAAAACCACCATTCATATTAGCATTAGTATTAACGTTTTCATTAGAATTGGTAATATTAATTGTTGGTTGTGCATTAGAAGATTGTTTTGCTTCATCAAGAACATTACCCAAATCTCCCTTACAATACATTCTTCCCTTCACTTCTACAAGACAATCTTTGCAAAAAGGCTTTCCGCAATAAGCACACATACCCTGTGCCTCTACCTCAGGATGGTTAGTACAATTCATCTTTCATTCCCCCCATTTTTATTATTTTCTGTAAAATAATCCTTTAGTTTCATAAAAACAGACCTTGCAACAAAAAGTACAGTTGTTCCAACAACAACACAACTAACAAATCCACCAATAATCAAAACCGGTATCATATTGGCAAAATTAAGATTTGCAAAATCAAATAGTGTTGTATTGTATGAACCTGCAAAGAGAGCAATGCCAACTGTCAAAACAACGCAAACCAATGACAAAACAATCAATAATATAATTTGCGAAAAAAATGACTTGTTTTTCAAAACTATCACCTCCCCTAGGCTTTTACCAAAAATATTCTAGCACATTTCAACACTATTGTCAACACTTTTGCGACATTTTATGTCTTTTTTATTGCATTTTTCCGTTTTTTAATTCTAACTTTAAATTTTAATAGCAACAAAAAATTTTATCTCTTGACTCAGTTTTTTAATAATGCTACAATTGATATTAATAAAACTTAAAAATTATGGGCGTGAAAAAATGAAAACAATATTTCCGAATTATTATAAAAATTTTAAATGTATTTCAAGTAAATGCCGTCATAGCTGCTGTATCGGTTGGGAAATTGATATTGATAAAGATACTTTTGAATTTTACAACTCTTTAAACGGCGAATTTGCAAACAAAATAAAATCTTCAATATCAAATGGCGATGAGCCTCATTTTATCTTAGACGAAAATGAGCGTTGCCCTCACCTTAACAAAAACGGGCTTTGCAATATAATATGTGAGCTTGGCAAGGATGCACTCTGTGATATATGCGCCGACCATCCCCGCTTTAGAAATTTTTATTTTGATTGCACAGAGCTTGGGCTTGGCTTATGTTGCGAAGCGGCAGCGGAGCTTATATTAAAATCAGATGAGCCGTTTTTCCTTGAAAACTTTGATTTAACAGACGATGTTTATACCGACGAAGAGCGAGAACTCTTAAAAATCCGCTCCGATTTGATTGATATAATGAAAAACCGAAATCAATCAATTTTTGAAAGACACAACAATCTTTTAGCATTTTTAAATTGTAGCCTGCCCGAAAAACCGCTATCGGATTGGTGCGCTTTTTTCCTTTCATTAGAAAGGCTTGACCCTTCGTGGACTAACCTGCTGACAAAATTAAAAAGCTCATCAATCGGCATCACTTATGAGGAATGTAATGATGTTGCCCTTGAAGCTTTGACTATATATTTTTTATACAGACATATTCCAACCGCAACATCATTTGAGCAATTAAAACAATTTGTCTGTTTCTCTGTTATAAGCACTCAAATCATTATGGCTCTTTCTTCAATATCCGAAGATGCAATTACAGACATTGCACGAATGTACTCCGCAGAAATCGAATATTCCGATGAAAATATCATAAAAATCTGCAATGAATTTTAAAATTTAAAAATTTTTTAAAAAAACTCTTTACAAAAGATTTTTTTTATGCTATAATTATTTAAGTGAGATGTGCGGGAGTGGCTCAGTGGTAGAGCGTCACCTTGCCAAGGTGAACGTCGCGAGTTCGAATCTCGTCTTCCGCTCCAAAAAAACGCTGATTTTGTAAAAAATCAGCGTTTTTTTACTTTTTTCTAAATAAATTCCTCAAAATTTCTATAATATTTCAAAACAAAACTAGTTTTCCATTTTTTTATTCATCGCATAAATAGCATAAACAAAAGCAATTATTTCCGCAATCGGCATAACAACTGAAAGCGCCGCTATTCCGCTCGGACCTTGATACTGCCCTACTATTGCAGAATCAACCGAACCATATATGCACCCAATCATAGCACTTCCGAATGCGGCACAAAAATATCTTGCGTAATGTTTTTTTACGCTACCTATTGTTAAATCTCCTTTTATAATCCTCACCCCCAACTTTTTAAAAGTCGGACAAGCAAAAAGACATACTCTTATGCTTATCCGACTAAAATTTTATATATTTTTTAATTTACGCTTATGCCTCAAGTGCTTGCTTAATATCAGCTATTATATCTTCAACATTTTCAATTCCGACAGATAAACGAATAAGCCCCGGTGTAACTCCGCCCGCAAGAAGCTGTTCATCTGTAAGCTGACGATGAGTTGAGCTTGCAGGATGCAAAACGCAGGTTCTTATATCTGCAACGTGAACAAGCAAAGATGCCATCTTTAAGCTATCTATAAACTTTACTCCCGCTTCCCTTCCGCCTTTTAAGCTAAACGCAATAACTCCGCTTGCGCCCTTTGGAAGATATTTTTCAGCCAAATCCTTTCTCTTGTAGCTGTCAAGCGTAGGATAATTAACGCTTTCAACCTGCGGACAGCTCTCCAAAAATTCAGCAACCTTTTTCGCATTTTCGCAGTGTCTGTCCATACGAACATGCAAGGTTTCTATTCCCTGATTAATAATAAACGCACCGAAAGCACTCTGACAAACGCCCATATCACGCATAAGCTGAACACGAGCCTTTACTATAAATGCCGATTCTTTAAAATCTTTTGTATAAACAACGCCGTGATATGAGTCATCAGGCTCAGTAAATTCAGGGAATTTTCCCGAAGTCCAATCAAATTTACCCGAATCAATTATAACTCCACCAACCGTAAGCGCATGTCCGTCAAGATACTTTGTTGTTGAGTGAGTAACAATATCCGCTCCAAACTCAATAGGTCTACAAAGATATGGCGTTGCAAACGTGTTATCAACAACAAGCGGAACACCAATCTTATGCGCAATTTTTGCAAACCTTTCAATATCAAAAATATCTATTGACGGATTTGAAATTGTCTCTCCGAAAATAGCCTTTGTATTTGGTTTTACAAGCTTTAAAAGCTCCTCTTCCGTTATATCATTATCAACAAATGTAACCTCAATTCCAAGCTTTTTAAGCGTTACATTAAACAGATTAAACGTTCCGCCGTAAATTGATGCCGAGCTTATAAAATGGTCTCCGCTACCGATAAAGTTAAGCATAGCAAGCATATTAGCGCTCTGCCCACTGCTTGTCATAAGCGCACCAACTCCGCCACACAAATCAGCAAGCTTTTGCTCAACTGCATCAACAGTCGGATTTCCAAGTCTTGAATAAAAAAATCCGTTTTCAGTAAGGTCGAAAAGCTTTGCAACCTGAGCTGTAGATTCATATTTAAAGGTTGTACTCTGATAAATCGGAAGAGTCTGAGGACCTCCGTTTTCCGGTGTGTAGCCCGAATGTAACAATTTTGATTCAATATTCATTTTTAAACATCTCCTATTTTTTTATATTATTATTTAATTAAATCCTCTATAAAATATGCATTTGTATCTGCCGTAAGATTTTTCTCATCCAAAACGCTTATCCTGAAATAAATATCATCTTTATTAACAGAAAAAACTGCTTCTTGAAGGTAATCTTCTCCGATTTTCGGAACAGCAATTGAATACCCTTTAGCCTTATATTTTTCCTTAACCTCCTCAGGTAAAAACTTTCCATCCGACAAGCTTGTATGACAATGAAGATTAACTTTAAAAAAACTTTTCGCTCTCAGGCAATAGATATTTTTTCATTTCGTCATCTTTATTTATTAAGCAAGCTATTTTCGCCTCTCTCAAGAGCTACAACACCCGTTCTGCACATTTCTATAATTCCAATAGGCTTAATAACGTCAATAAACGCATCTATCTTTGAACTGTCCCCCGTTATTTCAATACAGAGGGTTGTCGGCGAATAATCAATTATCTTTGCACGAAATATATTAACCGACGCTAAAACATCCTGCCTTGTTTTTGCATTGTTTTTTATTTTTATAAGCATAAGCTCACGCTCAAGCGTACTCTCTCCGCCCAAAAATTCAACTTTTTTAACATTTTGAAGCTTCTTTAGCTGATTTATAAGCTGAGCACGAGCCATCTCATCCCCGCTCATAGTTATAGTTATACGAGAATAATTCAAATCTTCTGTTTCTCCAACAGTTAAAGAATCAATATTAAAGCCTCTGCGTGTGAACATACTTGTTACACGAGTCAGCACGCCGAAAATATTATCAACGTAAACAGAAATAACAAATTTTCCCATAACCTTATCCCCCAAACAACTATTTCTTTTTTTCCTTTTTAACTATTATATCCGAAACGCTCCCTCCCGGCGGAAGCATCGGCAAAACAAATTCATCCTCGCTTATAGCGCAGTCAATAACAACTGTGCCCGAGCTTGTATTAGACTTTTTAAACACACTCTCAAACTCACCCAATTCAGATACTCTATACCCTTTGGCTCCAAAAGCCTCAGCAACCTTAACAAAATCCGTTTTTCTATCCAAAACCGTAGCAAAATATCTCTTTTCATAAAAAAGATTTTGCCATTGATGAACCATACCTAAAACGCCGTTATTAAAAATTACTATAGTAATCGGCAAATTATATGTTACAGCCGTCGCAAGCTCGTTTAAACTCATAGCAAAACTGCCGTCGCCCGTTATTAAAACAGTACGCTCACCCGTTGCAACAGTAGCTCCGATTGCCGCTCCAAGTCCAAAGCCCATCGTTCCAAGACCGCCGCTCGAAATTAAACTCCTCGGCTTTGAGAAATTGCAATATTGCGCCGTCCACATCTGATGCTGACCAACGTCAGTTGCAACAATCGAATTTTCGCCTTTTAATCTATTTATTATTTCAAATATATTTTCAGGCTTCATAAGATGCCTTTGTTTTTTTGCATTTTCTTCCTTCTCTCGCATTTCCGTTTTAACAAATTCCGAAACAAGAGCCCTCCACTTAGGATTTTTCCTGCTCTTTACCATCTCCGCAATTGTTTTAAACGAAACCGAAATATCGCCAACAATTCCAACATCGCAAACAACATTTTTATTAATCTCCGCCGCATCAATATCCAATTGAATTATTTTCGCATTTTCGATATATTTCTTTCTATTGTCCGTTGTCCTGTCGCTAAAGCGAACTCCAACGCATAATATAACATCCGCCTCGTTTTGTGCCATAGAAGATGCATATCTTCCATGCATACCATGCATTCCTAAAAATCTATCAAAATCAGTTGGTATAGCCGAAAGCCCCATTAGTGTTGAGCCTATTACAGCATCTATTTTTTCAGCAAACTCCATAACCTCATTATAAATTCCTGCTCCAACAACGCCCCCGCCTATAAAAATATACGGTCTTTTTGCTTTATTCAAAAGCTTAACCGCCTCATTTATCTGCTTTTCGTCTATCTTATCTTGGATTGGCTCCTGAGGTTTTGGGCTTGGATTATACTCGCAAATTGCACATTGAACATCCTTAGGCACATCAATCAAAACAGGTCCCGGTCTTCCCAAAGATGCTATTTTAAAAGCTTCACGAATTGTATCCGCCAACTTTTCTACATCTTTCACAAAATAATTATGCTTCGTTATCGGAAGTGTTATTCCCGTTATATCAACCTCCTGAAAAGCATCCTTTCCAATCAAATCAGACGACACATTTCCCGTTATTGCAACCATCGCCGACGAATCAAGCATAGCAGTTGCAATTCCCGTTACAATATTTGTTGCCCCGGGTCCTGACGTTGCAATGCACACGCCAACCTTACCCGTTGCCCTGTAATAACCGTCAGCCGCGTGAGACGCTCCCTGCTCGTGTGCCGTAAGAATATGCTTAAGCTTATCCTGAGACTTGTATAGCTCATCATAAATTTCTAAAACCTGTCCTCCGGGATAACCAAAAACATCCGTTACACCCTGTTCTATTAAAGTTTGTATAATTATTTCAGCCCCCGTCATTTCCATAGGTGTAACCCATCCTTTCCGATAATTTATTCAATCATTCTGTTTATCGCACTAACAAGTGCATTAACAGATGATACGATAATATCCGTATCAACGCCTGCTCCCCAAGTAAGCATTTCGTTTTCATCCTTAAGCGCAACATAAGATATAGCTTGCGCATTTGAACGACTTTCGATAGCGTGCTCTGTATATGTTTCAAGCGTATAGTTAAGATTTAACAGCTTCTTTATACCGTTTGAAACAGCATCCAAACGACCATTACCTGCCGCCGAAACTTGAAACGGCTCGCCAAGGTATTCTCCCGAGATAAACGCCGTTATTCCATTCTTTTTAACATAGTACGCATCGTCAACCTTCAGCTTAGTTTTAACATTAACATAATCTCTCATAAATATGTTATATACTTCTCTTGCCATCAATTCCTTATGGTCGTGGTCGGAAATTCCTTTGATGTGATACCCAAAATCCTCACGCATCTTAGATGGCAACACTAAAGCATATTGCGTTTCCAAAATATATCCTATTCCGCCCTTTCCCGACTGAGAGTTTATTCTTATAACATCTCCGTCATATACTCTGCCGATATCAGCAGGGTCAATCGGAAGATATGGAACTGTCCAATGCATATCATCTTTATTTTCACGCCATTTCATACCCTTTGCAATCGCATCCTGATGCGAGCCGCTAAACGCCGCAAAAACAAGCTTTCCACTATACGGCTGCCTTTCATATACATTCATTCCCGTAACCTTTTCAAAAGCGGCTATAATTTCAGGAAGATTTGAAAAATCAAGCTTTGGGTCTACTCCTTGGGAATACATATTCAAAGCCATCGTTACAATGTCAACATTTCCCGTTCGCTCACCATTTCCAAAAAGCGTGCCTTCTATTCTTTCCGCACCTGCCAGCAATCCCATTTCACTATCAGCAACGGCACATCCCCTGTCATTATGAGTGTGAAGCGACAAAATAATATTTTCTCTGTTATGCAAATTTTGGCTCATATACGAAACTTGTTTTGCATAAACGTGTGGCATTGAAAGAGAAACGGTAACAGGAAGATTTATTATAAGCTTGTTTTTCTTTGTCGGCTTAAAAACATCTATGACCGCATTGCATATTTCCAAAGCAAATTCAGGCTCAGTACCCGTAAAGCTCTCGGGCGAATATTCAAACATTATATTGCCCTTTGCCTTATTTTTATATTTCATACAAAGCTGTGCCCCAAATACAGCTATATCAATAACTTCCTTTTTGTCCTTTTTAAAAACCTGTTCCCTTTGAGCAACAGACGTCGAATTATATAAATGAACAATAGCGTTTTTCGCCCCGTCAATCGCCTCATAAGTTTTCTTAATGATATGCTCACGGGATTGAGTTAAAACTTGAATTGTTACATCATCAGGAATAAGCTTTTTTTCAATTAAAGTTCTGCAAAACAAATATTCCGTCTCAGATGCCGCAGGAAAACCAATTTCAATTTCCTTAAAACCAACCTTAACCAAAAACTCAAAAAACTCAAGCTTTTCTTCAAGGCTCATTGGAGTAATCAACGCTTGATTTCCATCTCTCAAATCAACACTGCACCATATCGGTGCATGGTCAATATAGCTTTTGTTTATCCATTCATTATTGGATTGCGAAGCCTCAAAAAACTGTCTTTTGTATTTTTTATACCCCTTCACCCAATCAACCCCTTATTTTCATCTTTACGTCCGCTACGAAGCTTTCAATATAAGTTGGGCTTTCGTTTCCGTATTTTTCTATTATATCAATAATTGCCTCGTCAACAACAACTCCATCGGCACTTTTAATATCTTCAGCATCAGAATATTCATAACTAACAACCGAAGCCGCTTCGCTGTTTTCAGAAACTGCCATAGCAACCCCATCAAGCCCGCACAATTGCTTTGCCTCAGCTGAGGGAGAGCAAACGCAATGCACATACCCTTCGCCATTTCTCGCAATTTCTTTCATTCTATCCTTTGATGCAGGTGCGAGCGTTGAAATAAAACAAATTCCATATTTCTCGCAAACCTCCGAAAATTCCTTCTTTTCCTCATAAGGTATATCCATAAGCATCAATCCGCTGACTCCAATTTTAGCCGACTTTTCAATAAATCGCTCAGTTCCATACGAAAAAACAACATTTGCATACGATTTTAAAACAATCGGAATCTTTATTTTATCTTTAATCCTTTCAATGCTTTCAAAAACCTTATCTGTTGTTATTCCTCCGCTTATTGCGCATATATTTGCCTTTTGAATACTAACCGCTTCTGCAGTAGGGTCCGAAAAAGGAATTCCGATTTCAATTATATCCGCTCCGCTTTTTTCAAGCTGCAAAAAGATTTCTTCGCTTACCTTCAGGCTTGGATATCCGCAAGTCAGAAAACAAACCAACGCCTTTTTTCCGTTAAACGCATCTATAATTCTCACTCCGCAATATCCTCCCCTCTGTATCTTGCAATTGCAGCGCAATCCTTATCGCCTCTGCCCGATAAATTTATAACCATTATTTCATCTTTTTTCATCTTGGGAGCAAGCTTAATTGCATGAGCAACAGCGTGTGCACTTTCGATTGCAGGAATAATTCCCTCAACCCTTGCAAGATATTCAAATGCATCAACCGCCTCATCATCCGTTACTGCAACATATTCTGCACGCCCAATATCGTGCAGATTAGCGTGTTCAGGTCCGATACCAGGATAATCAAGCCCCGCAGAAATCGAATACACAGGCGCAATCTGCCCATATTCATTCTGGCAGAAATAAGACTTCATTCCATGAAAAATTCCAAGCTTTCCAACAGTTATTGTTGCGGCAGTTTCAAAAGTATCTGCTCCTTTTCCCGCCGCCTCACATCCGATAAGACGAACACTTTTATCATCAATAAAATTATAAAATGCACCAATCGCATTGGACCCTCCTCCAACACACGCCAAAACAGCATCCGGTAGCCTTCCCTCAAGCTGAAGGATTTGTTCTTTAATCTCCTTTGAAATAATCGCCTGAAAATCACGAACTATTGTCGGAAACGGATGCGGACCCATAACCGAGCCTAAAACATAGTGCGTATCTCCAATTCGCCTTGTCCATTCGTGCATAGTTTCCGAAACGGCGTCCTTAAGCGTTGCCGTTCCGTTTGTTACAGAATTTACCTTTGCGCCCATAAGCTTCATTTTGTAAACATTGAGCGCCTGACGTTTTATATCCTCTTCGCCCATAAAGATTTCGCATTCCATCCCCATAAGAGCGGCGGCCGTAGCCGTTGCAACGCCATGCTGACCTGCACCCGTTTCAGCAATAACCCTAACCTTACCCATCTTCTTCGCCAAAAGCACTTGTCCTAAAACATTATTTATTTTATGGGAACCTGTATGATTTAAATCTTCTCTCTTTAAATAAATCTTTGCTCCGCCCAAATCCTCTGTCATTTTGCTTGCAAAATAAAGCATCGACGGACGCGCCGCATATTCATTCAAAAGCTTTGAAAGCTCACTTTGAAATTCAGCATCATTTTTATATTTTTCATACGCTTCATTAAGCTCAAGCACAGCATCCATCAAAATCTCAGGCACATACTGCCCTCCATGCCTTCCAAATCTGCCATCTGTCATCTTACAATCCAAACCCCCGTTTTTCGTTCAATAAACATACCAAAGCTATCTAAAAAACGCCCTCGACAAGCTCCTGTCAAGGACGAAGACAACTGCTCGCAGTGTTCATTTATAAAGCAACTCCGCACTCTCAACATCGCACACAACCGCAGTTAAACTGCATAAATATTAACATTACATATAATTATATCAATCTTTATCCAATTTGTCAATCTTTTTTGCCAACTTTCTCGTTTTTTCTTAACATATCAAGCTCTTTTTCAATTTTATTTTTTTGTATTGCGATCCCTGATTTTTTATGATACAATTCTAAACATAATTTTGAAAAATCGGAGGGTTTTTTATTCTTTTTAAAACGAGAAAATTCGGAATGTTCATTCACTTTGGAATATATTCTCAAAATGCTTGGCACGAGTAGGAGCAATTAAGAAGAAGTATACCAAAAAAAGAATATACAAAGCTCCAGGACACATTTAATCCGTCTGAATTTGATGCAGATAGCTGGGTTAAGTTCGTTAAAGAGTCGGGTGGTGAATATATTTGCTTTACGACTAAGCATCACGATGGTTTTTGTATGTGGGACACAAATTTTACAGACTACAAAATTACAAACACTCCTTTCGCAGTTTGGTCTATAATGACAAAACGGCTCACCTTCCTTTGGCTCGTTTCTTACCGCCTTTTCATATAGTCTACGTTCCAAAGCTGCCTTTTCACCTTCAAACGGAACCTTTAATTGGTCTTCAGGCAAAACTGTTTTAGATATATTATAATACACCTCATAATGATTCATTGGAACATTTAATACATTATTTTCATAATATACCCCTTTCCGTAAAAAAATTATGCTTTTACATAAAGCCGACCGTTAAAAACGGTCGGCTTTATCCACTGAAAACCTAATCTCAGCATACACTATTTTTTCAATTTGTAAATGGAAAAATTATGCTTTTTTATCATTTTATATGGAAAAATTCCGTTTTATTGAATTAACCGAGAAGAGCCTTTGTTTCAAGCGCAATCATAAGCTCTTCGTTCGTTGGAATAACAAGAGTCTTAACTCTTGCACCGTCAGCAGAAATATCAAGCTCGCCTCTCTGCTTATTCTTTTCAGCATCAATTTCAATTCCCATAAACTCAAGACCCTCAACCATTTGAGCACGCATTCTTCCGTCGTTTTCACCAACGCCCGCAGTAAACACAACTGCATCTACGCCACCCATAGCTGCGGCATAAAATCCAATATAACGCTTAATTGCATAAACAAACATATCCTGTGCAAGCTTTGCTCTTTCATTTCCTTCGCTTGCCGCTTTATCCAAATCACGGAAATCGCTGCTAAGACCTGATACACCATAAACGCCGCTTTCCTTGTTAAGCATTGCATCAATAGCCTTTGTATCCATATTTTTCTTTTCCATAACGAAAGGAATTATTGCAGGGTCAATATCACCCGAGCGTGTTCCCATAAGAGTTCCTGCCAAAGGGGTAAAGCCCATTGATGTATCAACAGATTTTCCTCCGTCAACAGCGGCAACAGAAGAACCATTGCCTAAATGACATGTTACAATCTTTAAATCCTTAATATCCTTATTAAGCATTTGTGCCGCACGCATAGAAACATACTTGTGGCTTGTTCCGTGGAAACCGTATCTTCTTATTTTCAAATCCTCATAAAGCTCATACGGAATACCATACATATACGCTTTCTTAGGCATTGTCTGATGAAAAGCTGTATCAAAAACGCCAATCTGAGGAACACCTGGCATAACCTCCTCACAAGCGTTTATACCTGTTATATTAGCAGGGTTATGAAGTGGGGCAAGGTCTCTGCACTTTTCAAGAGCATCTTTAACCTCATCATTTATAATAACACTTCCCGCAAAATACTCTCCGCCATGAACAACTCTGTGTCCAACAGCTTCAATTTCTCTCATAGAGGAAATAACACCATGTTTTTCATCTGTCAACGCCGCAATAACAAGCTTTATTGCATCAGCGTGATTTTCCATCTTCTCATTAATAACAGCATCAGCCTTGCCTGTTGGCTTATGCGTAAGGCATGAGCCCTCTATTCCGATTCTCTCGCAAAGACCTTTAGCTATAAGGTCATTGTTATCAGTATCAATAAGCTGATACTTAAGTGATGAACTTCCTGCGTTAATTACTAAAACTTTCATTTTTATAATCTCCTTTAACTTAATAATTTACTTTTCTATGTAATTATTTCATTGCCTGAGCTTGCACACAAGTTATTGCACAAACGCCAACAATATCATCAGCACTGCATCCTCTTGACAAATCATTAATAGGCATTGCTATACCCTGAGTTATAGGACCATACGCCTCAGCCTTTGCAAGACGCTGAACAAGCTTGTATCCGATATTGCCCGCATCAAGGTCAGGGAAAACCAAAACGTTTGCCTTGCCTGCAACACTGCTGTTAGGCGCTTTTGAGCTTCCAACGCTCGGAACAATAGCCGCATCAAGCTGCAATTCTCCGTCAACCTTTAATTCAGGATTGTTTTCTTTGCAAATTCTTGTTGCTTCAACAACCTTATCAACATCAGCGTGCTTAGCGCTACCCATTGTTGAATGAGAAAGCATTGCAACATACGCCTCTTTTTCAGCCAAAAGCTCAAAGGATTCAGCCGAGCAAGCCGCAATTGCAGCAAGCTTTTCAGGGTCAGGATTTTGCTCAAGACCGCTATCTGCAAAAATAAATGTTCCGTCTGCACCGTATTCACAATCAGGAACAACCATTACGAAAAATGCCGATACAAGCTTAACACCAGGCTTTGTTTTAACAATTTGAAGCGACGGACGAAGTGTGTTTGCAGTAGAATGACAAGCACCCGAAACAACGCCGTCAGCATCGCCTGCTTTAACCATCAAGCATGCATAGTACATATAATCGCCGAGCGCCTGCTTCTTTGCATCCTCATAAGTTAAGCCCTTTGCTTTTCTAAGCTCAACAAAAAGATTTAAGTAATCTTCCGTTTTCTCATAGGTAAATGGATTTATAATTGTTGCTTTTGATATATCCAATCCCTTACTGTTTTCGTTTACCTCTTCGGGCGTTCCGATAATTATGATATTTGCAATATCCTCTTTCAAAATCGTTTCAGCAGCCTCAAAGGTTCTTCTGTCCATAGACTCAGGCAAAACAATTGTTTTCTTGTCTGCCTTTGCTCTTTCCTTAATTCTTTCCAAAAAATTACTCATTTATTTTTCCTCCCACATAATATAAAACTGATAAATAAATTAAGCCACTTGCGCCATCTTTTTTTCAAGATACACAAAACCACCCAAACAACTTATTTCCAAACTGTATTATATAATATTTTTTTTAAATTTGCAATAGCTTTTTTAGAAAAAATGTGTTAAAATTAGTATTAGAGGCAATAAATAATCTTTTTTATTAGAAAAGGACGATTTTTTTATGAAAACAGCAGGAATAATTTGTGAATATAATCCTTTCCATACAGGACACGAATATCATATAAAAAAAACAAGAGAACAAACGGGTGCAGATGCAATTGTATGCATAATGAGCGGAAACTTTACGCAACGCGGTGAAGCAGCAATTGCAAATAAGTTTTTGCGTGCAAAATTGGCTGTGCTCGGCGGCGCAGATTTGGTTTTAGAGCTGCCTTGTGCGTATGCAATTTCGTGTGCCGAAAAGTTTGCGCTGGGTGGTGTTCAGCTTTTAAATATGATTAATGCGGATTATATAAGCTTTGGCGCAGAAAATGAACATTTGGACAAACTGTTAAAGCTATCAGACATACTTATAAATGAGCCCGATGAATTCAAAGAAATTTTAGCAGATGAGCTAAAAAAAGGCGAAAGCTATCCAAAAGCTCGCTCACACGCCGCCGAACGCCTTTTCAGCGGTGCGGAAAAAATTATGGCAAAGCCAAACAATTCGCTTGCGCTTGAATATTTATCTGCATTAAGAAAAACAAACAGTAAACTCACCCCTATCGCCATAAAACGTATGGGCGCGGGTTATAACGATAATAAATTAGATAAGCTATATGCATCTGCAAGCGGTATAAGAAATGCACTTATGGTAGGTAGTAGCACTTTATCTCACATTCCCGAAGAAACCAGAGATGAGTTTTTAACTATTTCAAAAAATCCTGTTTTTACAAGCTCATTTGATAGCATTGCCGTATATAAGCTTCGAACCTGCGGCAGTGAGTATCTTAAAAACATAAACGATGTTTCCGAAGGGCTTGAAAACAGAATTATACAGGCGGCAAAAAAATATAATTCGATAGAAGAGATTGTTTCTTACTCCGCTTCAAAAAGATATACAAAAAATCGTATTTCACGAATAATATTAGCAGCTATTATAGGAATTGAAAATAATTTTCCAACCCAAATAAATTATATACGTCCGCTTGCAATGAATCAAACAGGGGCAAAGCTTTTATCAAAGCTTAAGAAAAGTTGCCCATTCCCTATAATTACCAAGCTTGCAAATTACAATGGCGATATGAGCCTTTTAAAATATGATATTTTAGCAAGCGATATTTACAGTATCGCAAAGGGTGAAGAGGGCTCTTTGGATTACACAACCTCTCCCTATGTTGATGGCAAAAAAAATTATGTGTATATGTTGCGTTGCGCAGATTCAACCTTATACACAGGCTGGACAACCAATCTTAAACAACGAGTTAAAGCACACAATTCAAAAAACGGCGCAAAATATACTAAAATACGTACTCCCGCCAAGCTTGTTTATTTTGAAGAATTTGATTCAAAATCCGAAGCCTTAAAGCGTGAATACGAAATAAAACAACTAACAAAAAAGAAAAAAGAAGAATTAATTGCAAGCGTCAAATTTAATTAATTCTTGATGTTATAAAGGAGCTTTAGCAAAACAGAAAAAAATATTTGCTAAAGCTCCTTTTATTTTTTACGCTCTTTTCAACTTTAAAAATTTGAACAAATTAAATCAATTTCAAAATCATAATATCTCTTATCACGACTAAAACAAGCAAATGAATTGGGTAAAACCAATAATTAAACCACTTATTTTGTTTTCCTCTCTGCCCATTATACAAATTAGTTATTAAAAACGAGGGTAAGCAATAAATTCTGTTAAACACAACCATGTAACTCACGATTGAAGCAATAAACGGTGTTTTAGAAAATATATAAAATGCAAGCGGACACAAAATGCCTATATATCCATAATCAAAATGCATAATCTCTGCCACAGCACACGCCACCCCAACAATTACAACGCCCAAAACCGCCCATAATTTTGTCTTTTTTCTAATCTTATCAATAGCCCACATAACTCCGAGTGCCAAGGCAAGCGCAAAAAATATATTCTGTACTCCTAAGCAAAAAGGCTCGCCCCAAAAAAATAAATTATATGGTATCTCAGAAACAAACGCAAACAAAACCATATTTAGCATATATTTTTTTCTGCTTCTTGTATGAAAAAATCCCTGGACAAGTAAAAAACAAAAAATCGGAAATGCAAGGCGACCCAAGATATGCAATATCTTACTTGCCATAGACAACAAAGGGTATCCTTCCCTTTGTAACAACACATACATAACAGATTTATTAAAATGGTCAAGAAGCATACATATCAGCGCAATATTCTTAAGCGCTGCTCCCGTTAAGCATTTATATTTTTTCATTCTCTCTCCCACTTTATTTTATATATTTTTTAAAAACAACTTTCAAAAATTTTCTTTATATTTTCAAAATCAAGCTCTATATAGCTTTTTACAGTTCTTGTCTTCCCAAATGTGCATAAATCGGCAAGCCTTTCTGCGCACGACTTGCTAAGATTAAAATCATTTAGCGAAAGCGGCATCTTGATAGCTTTAAAAAACTTTTCCATTTCCTCTATTCCCAAAACAGCCGCCTTTTCGTCATCTTCTTCCGAAACATCAAAAACTCTTCTCGCAAACTGTGCGAATCTGCTTATGTTTTTCTTATAAACAAATCTTGCCCACGCAGGAAACAAAACTGCAAGCCCCGCTCCGTGAGCAATTTCATCAAATTCGCCGCTAAGCGCATGTTCAAGCTGATGAACGGCAAGCGCATTTTCTCTGCCACATCCCGTAAGGTCGTTATGCGACAAGCTTGATGCCCACATAACAGTTGCCCTAGCATTATAGTCCTTTGGATTTTCCATAAGCACCATACCCGCTTGAACAACGGATTTCAAAATACTTTCCGCAATTCTGTCCGTTAAATCCGTTGGCTCACAAACAGTAAAATATCTCTCCATAGTGTGCGACATAATGTCAACTATTCCGCACGCCGTTTGATATTTGTCAACAGTATATGTAAGCTCAGGATTGCAAATTGCAAACTGACATCTGTTAAATTCGCTGTTAAATCCTCTTTTCAAATTAAGCTCCTCATTCGTTATAACAGCAGATGAGCTCATCTCGCTTCCTGTTGCCGAAAGCGTTAATATGCAAGCTACAGGAAGTGCATCCGTTGGCACTCTCTTTCTTGAGGAAAACTCCCAAACATCGCAAGCAGCCTTCACTCCTACAGCGGTAGCCTTTGCAGAATCAATTGCGCTTCCTCCGCCAACAGCCAAAACCATTTCAACATTATTTTCTCTTGCAACTCTAACTGCTTCTCGTACAAACGAAAGTTTTGGATTGGGCGTAACTCCACCCATTTCAATAACTCTTATACCATTTTCATCAAGCGATTTTTTAACCTCATCATAAAGCCCCGTCCTCTTAATGCTTCCCATTCCATATTGCATCATTATTGTCTTATAGCCATATTCTTTTATGATTTTTCCAATATTCTTGTGCGTTTCACGCCCAAAATACACCTTCGTTGGTGTATAATATGTAAAGTCAAGCATATCATCTGCCTCCTTTTTAGTAAACCATTTATATTTTATCATATAAGCAAAAATATTGCAATGCAAATATCTTGCTTTTTATAAAAAATATTGCACTTTTAATAAAATTAGTATATAATTAACTCGAGGTGATTATTATGAAAAGTAACTGCGAAACCTGTATGAATTACAGCTATGACGACGAATATGAATGTTATACTTGCATTATGAACCTTGATGAGGATGAAATGTATCATTTTATTAAGGGAACAAACAAAAATTGCCCGTATTACAGAGCAGGCGATGAATATACGATTGTAAGAAAGCAGATATAAAAAAGTTGGGCTGCGACAAAATGCGCACCCCAAATTTTTTATATCACTCATTTTTTCGATGTACTTCCAAACCCGCCGTTTCTTACCGAATCGGCATCGTCGTCAAACGTTATTCCAAACTCGATAAAAATTCCCTGAATAAAGCCTGTTCCCTGCTCTATTTTAATAGTTTTATTCTCGTTCGTGTCATTTGTAACCTTTGTAAAAATATGCCCCTCGTTATCCGAATTAAAATAATCGCTGTCAATAATGCCAACGGTATTATTAAGCTGCATTCTAAACTTAAATCCAAGCCCGCTTCTCGGATAGCATTTCAAAACCCATCCTTCCTCCATCTTTGCCCTTATTCCCGTTGGAATTTTAATTGTTTCCCCAGGTTCTAAGGTTATATCAACGGGCGCATAAAAATCGTAGCCCGCAGAGCCCGAGGTTGCCCTTTTCGGCAGCTTTATGTTTTCATAAATATTTTTGATTTCATCCAAAGAACGCTCACCGAAGCAATCCTTGAAGCCTTCCTCAAACTGCTCATAGCTAACCTTGTAAAACTGTGCAATTTTTTTCATTAATCTCATCCCCCTAAAGCAAGTGTATATGTAAACTCAGACCAATCCAAGCTGTTTCAAAACAAAAACAAATCCAAAAATGGTTGCTATAGAAAAAAGTGTCGTGCAAACAACAATCTGCCCCGCCAAATCACCATCACTATCCATTTGCTCAGCCATTGTATAGCTTGAAACAGCCGTAGGCGATGCAAACATACTTATCAATGTAACAATCGGCGCACCTCGAAATCCCAGCTTCACCGCAACAAATATAACAAGTGCAGGAACAATCACAAGCTTAGATAATGTAACAATAAATATTCTTAAAGCATTTCCCGAAAGCTTCCTGAATTTAAATGTTCCTCCAAGAGTAATAAGCGCAAGCGGCGTTGCTATTTTTGAAATATCCTTTATTCCCGTTTCAATAATTTCAGGAATATTAATATTCATAACAAAAATCAAAATTCCCAAGGATGAAGAAATTATAAGCGGATTTGTTATAATTCCTTTTAAAATATTTAAAAGCTTTTCCTTGTCAAACCTGCCTCCCCTGAAAAATTCAAGCGAAACAACTGCCAAAACATTAAAAAGCGGAACAACAACTGAAATCATAACGGCAGTTGCTCCAACATTTCCCTCGCCCAATATAGAAATAGTAACAGGAAGACCCAAAATCACAAAATTACTTCTAAAAATCCCCTGAATTAAAACGCCTCTGCACCTGTTGTCCTTCTCTATCATAGGAACAATCGCAAACAATATCGCTACAACAGCAAAAACTGCTACAACGCAAAATAGCATAAAGCTCGGATTTATTGCATCAGCTACATCAGTCTTATAAACATTATAAAATAGCAAAACAGGCAAAAAAACTTTAAAAATAAGTTTATTTATCGCATTAAACGTTTTTTCGTCGCATATTTTAAATAAGCTCATAAAATATCCGAGCGCTATAAGCATAAAGAGCGGAAAAACAACCTCCGAAGCTAAAACTAAGCTTTCCATAAAAAGCATCACCCAATTCTAAAAAATAAAATACTATCTTTTATATCTCCTACGTCTTTTACTTTTAAAATATGCCCTTCTTCTCTTTTTTCTTCTCTGCCTCAAAATTGATGTAAATATAATAAAAATAACAACTGCCAAAACCAAAACCAAAACAACCCAATTAAAAATCAGATGCTTAAAAAACGAACCAATTTGCTTAAAAAAGTCCTTATCAATATCATTTTTTGCAACAAGGTCTGTTTTTCCTATATTTATACTCTCTCCCGTTAGTGTGTCTGTATAAACATATTCAACACTTCCTACAACATCGCCTTTTTTTATTGGTGCTTTAAGATTTTCTTTATAAGTATATGTTCTTTTTATATCGTTTTCTATATTAATATCGTTTGGCAAAAGCGACTTTATTTCTTCTCTCGTAACAGCAATTACCGAGTCGAAGTCTTTTCCATACTTTACGCTAACCTCTCCTACCTCTTTATTCGGAACAGATATTGAAACAATCGAATAATTTTCAAACCCATATTCAAACATATTTTTAACATCTGTGTATTTTCCGCTGTAGCCGTTTTCCGTTTGAGAGTTAAACGTTGTCGCAATCAAATTCATTTCCGTTTTTGTAGAGGTTTTCGTGCTCTCCTTTGTCGCAGATGCAACAAGACAATTTCCCGCCTCTGACGTATATCCCGTCTTAACTCCCGTTGCATATTTATAGTAATTTGAATTTCCCTGTTTTATCAAATCGCTTGTATTTGACAAGTTTCTCGTTCCGTCGCCGTAATTATACTTGTTCGTTTTTGGTATAAAATAGGTTGGCATTTTTACAATTTCACGAAACTTTTCATTCTGCATTGCATACTTAGTAATAATTGCCATATCCTTAGCCGTAGTATAATGATTTGCATCGTGGAAGCCGTGTGCATTGGCAAAATGCGTATTTTCCATACCAAGCTCCTCAGCCTTTTTATTCATCAATTCGACAAAGACTTCAACATTTCCGCACATATGCTCCGCCAAAACATCGCAAGCCTCATTTGCAGAAGCAACCAAAACAGCACAAAGAAGCTGTTCAACTGTTAACTCTTCTCCAACTCGAATACCTATATGGCTTGCACCCGTTCCGATTATCGAATTAACAACCTCTCCCGCCGTAACAACCTCGTCAAGCCTGTCTGCATAATTTTCCAAAATAATAATGCCCGTCATAATTTTCGTTGTGCTTGCGGGATAAACCTTTTTATCTGCATTTTTTTCATATAAAATTCGTCCGCTGTCCGCATCAATCAAAATTGCAGCCTCGCCATAAATATCAGGTTCATCGGCAAAAACAACACCGTTAAAACACACGTTTATCATCAAAAGTGCCAATAAAAAAGCAATCCCTCTTTTTATCATTTTTCATACCCCTTTGCAAAGTTTTATATGTATACAGATTAATTATAACAAATTTTTTTTAATTTATCAATAACTTTATTCATTTTTGTTAATTTTTTTATTTGTCTGAAAAAAACGAAGCCTGTATAAATAAAATACAAGCTTCGCCAAAATCATAATTTGTTTACAATTGACCATTCCCGCTTCTTTTCAACTTCATCTTCATCGGGAATATATACTCCTGTTACAGGCTCTCGTCTGCCTTCCACTCTTGTCAATTTTTCTTGTTTATTTTCTTTTTTGCCATTCTTATCAATCAAACATATCACCTCATATAATATGATATGTATAATCATTTAGCAAATACATGACAAATTTTACTTAACAACAATATTTACAAGCTTACCTTGCACAACGATTTCCTTAACAATCGTTTTTCCGTCTATAGCAGCCTTAACCTTTTCGCATTCCTTTGCAGCGCTTAAGGTTTCGTCCTTACCGCTTTCTGCCGCAACTAAAATCTTATCTTTGATTTTTCCGTTAATCTGAACAACAATTTCAATCTCAT
>JAZNSA010000110.1:0-8023 GCA_045590935.1 Clostridia bacterium
TATCGCCAAAGGCGATGCATCATTGAAATGTGTAAAAGTATGTGATATACTTTGATAAAAGGAGGCTTATTATGAAAAAAATATTAGTATTATTTTTATTGGGTATTATGTTTATGTCAATTATGGGTTGTGGAAATAAAGTTGATAATCTAATATCTGAAATAGCAAAATTGGAAGGCGTAGAAATTACTTTAAAAGACGAAAAAAGAATTGACAAACTTTATAATAAATATTTGGCTCTATCTGAGGAAGAAAAGGTTCAAATTACAAATTACGATATTCTTAAAAAAGCAAGCGAGAAAGTTAATTACCTTGCCGTGCAAAAAGAGACTATGCAAAAAGCACCAGATTTTGTTAAAGAATACATTCAATCACGTCTTAAAACTCCAAGTGCTATGAAAATTGTAAAAACCGAAGTGTATGCCTCAAAGGATGGTATGTGGAATGCATTTGTTCGTATGCAATATACAGGCGAAAATGCATTTGGTGGAACAATCGAGGAAACTTGTTTAGCAAAAGTAAACTTAATAGGCGGTGGATTTAGTGAGGTTGTTAAGTCCCATTTTGGAGATGCTCACGAAACTTGGAATGATACCGGATGGTCTGATAGTGTAATTGAAGAAATTGATTTTAAAAACAAATATGTGCCGAGTAACTATTAAGACCATTTTGAAATAAAGTCTTTTCTATCGTCTGTTGAGCAGATTTATTGGTATACTTTTTTATCTTTTTACCTGCCTTATGCTACGTTTAGTCGCTCTTTCGCAACAAACAAAGAAGATTTGTCTACCAAGGCAAATCTTCTTTGTTTTAGTGATGCGTTCCTTCAGTCTGTGATGCGCCTTACGGCGTGAGTGGAACACATTGCATCACAGCATACACAGTATGCGGCATCATATTTGCGAAGCAAATGCATCACTTATCGCTTGAAAAAGTTGTAATAATCAGAATAAAAATTACTATTTTTATAAAAAACACTTGACAAAATGTATATAAGGGTGTATAATCTTCGTATAGTTTAATAGAAACCGATGATTAAGAGTAGTAGCCTTGATTGTTGACTTATAGCTAGCTGCGGATGGTGGAAGCGCAGTAGTTTAGCGCAAGGTGAATGGACTTATGAGGGCGGAGCGAACATAGGTTTTAAATATCTGTAAGTAGTATCCGACGGGAGCCGAACCCGTTATAAGGTCGGGCTGTATGTTTGTACGGCGATAAAGTGGGCGTTTTCGTCAACTTGGGTGGTACCGCAGGATTTTTAGAGTCTTGTCCCAGGATTTTGGGATAGACTCTTTTTTTTGTTTCTTTAGCATATACTTTAATTGTAAGGGTGATGTATTATGTTTATTTTATCAAAACGATGGCGATGCTTTTTTTAAAACAACAAATAAATAAAATAATAAATTCAAAAATGAGGAGAGGTTTTTTATGAAAAAATTTTTATCAGTAGTATTAGCAGTTTTAATGGTTTTAACATTTGCATCTTGCGGCGGCAATAAGAAAGCGGCTTTAATCGGTATTTTACAATACGGTGAGCACGCATCTCTTGACAATTGTCGTGAGGGATTTATTGCAGGGCTTAACGAAGCAGGTCTTAAAGAGGGCGTTGATTATACCCTTGATTACCAGAACGCAGGCTTTAGCGACGATAAAACAACTCAGATTGCTCAAAGCTTTTCTGCAAAGGATGCCGCTTTGATGTGCGGAATAGCAACCCCTGCAGCAGTAAGCTGTTTTGCAGCGGCAGAGGATAAGGATATTCCTGTTATATTTACGGCTATAACAGACCCCATACAAGCAAACCTTCACGAAGGAAACGTTACGGGAACAAGCGACAAGCTTCCCGTTGTCGCTCAACTTGAGCTTATAAGAAAGCTTCAGCCGGATGCAAAAACTATCGGTATTATATATACCTCAAGCGAGCCAAACTCTGTTTCTGCAATTGCGGAATACAATAAATACGCTCCCGATTATGGCTTTGCAATCGAATCAATCGCAGTAACTCAGCAAGCGCACGTTGCGCAAGCCGTTGATACGCTTATCGCAAAAGGTATAGACTGTATGTCGAACTTAACAGACAATAATGTTGTTGGCGTTCTTTCATCTACTCTTGAAAAGACAAACGAAGCAAAAATCCCTGTTTACGGAAGTGAAATTGAGCAGGTTAAGCTAGGATGCGTTGCTTCAGAGGGTATCGATTATGTTGAGCTTGGAAAGTCGACAGGAAAAATGGCTGCAAGAATTTTAAAAGGCGAAAAAGCATCAGACATTCCTTACGAAACAATTTCTAAGTACCATACTTATGTAAATGCTGAAGCTCTTGAAGATATGGGAATAACGCTTAGCGAAGATATATCAGGCGATTACATCGACGTAACAAAATAATGAGGGGTTTTAAATTATGATTTCAGATATATTGATAAGCACGCTAACGCAAGGTCTTATTTACGGCTTTATTGCTTACGGCGTATTTATAACATATAAAATACTCGACTTCCCCGACCTTACGGTTGACGGAAGCTTTCCTTTGGGTGCGGCTGTTACCGCAGTTGCAATAACAAAAGGAATAAACCCGTTTTTAACAATACTTATTTCATTTGTTTACGGGGCTCTTGCGGGGCTTGTAACAGGCTTAATTCACGTTAAATTCAAGGTTCGTGATTTGCTTGCGGGTATTATAACGATGACGGGTCTTTTTTCAATCAATTTGAAAATAGCCGGTTCAAACCTTCCTATTCCGAGAAGCTTTGATACGATTTATACCGCATTTGATTTCGGCGGATTAAATCTTATGGCAAAAAAGCTTATTATAGCACTTGTTTTAATAATCATCTTTAAAATTATTTTGGATGTATATTTCAAAACAAAGAACGGATTGCTTCTTCGTGCAGTTGGTGATAATCAAACCCTTGTTACAACGCTTGCCAAAGACAGCGGCTTCGTCAAAATTGTAGGTCTTGTTATTTCAAACGGACTAGTTGCAATTGCAGGCTCGCTCGTTGCTCAGGAGCAAAGGGCATTTTCAGCAACAATGGGAACAGGTCAGGTTGTGTTTGGTCTTGCCGCAGTTATCATAGGAACAACAATTTTCAAAAAGCTTGATTTTGTTAAGGGTACAACTGCCGCAGTTATAGGAAGCGTTTTATATAAAGCGTGTATCCAAATAACAATTTTGTTAGGTCTTGATGCAAATCTTCTTAACCTTATAACAGCATTGCTGTTCCTTCTTATTTTAATTCTTGGAAACGCAAAGAAGGGCGGTGCAACTAATGCTTGAGCTTAAAAACATAACAAAGGTATACAATCCCGGAACAATTACCGAAATGGCACTTTTTGAGAATTTCAATCTGAGCATACAGAAAGGCGAATTCGTTTCAATAGTAGGAAGCAACGGAAGCGGAAAAACTTCCCTTTTAAACATAATCTGTGGAAGCATACCAATTCAAAGCGGCGATGTTTTGATTAATGGAACGTCAATAAAAAAGCTTAAAGACTTCAAACGTTACAGAACGATAGGAAGAGTTTATCAAAATCCCGCAATGGGAACGTGTCCTAATCTTACTATTTTGGAAAATATGTCGCTTGCCGACAACAAGGGTAAGCTTTTCGGGCTTTCACTTTGCGTAAATCGTTCAAGAATTAACTTCTACAAAGAACAAATTTCTGTTTTGGGTCTTGGTCTTGAAGATAAGCTTTCCGTTAAGGTTGGCTCGCTTTCAGGCGGTCAAAGGCAGGCTCTTGCGCTTATTATGGCAACGCTTACCCCTCTCAATTTTCTTATTTTAGATGAGCACACGGCGGCGCTCGACCCAAAAACCGCTGAAATCATTATGGAAATAACAAACAAGGTTGTAAAGGAAAAGAAGCTTACCGCAATGATGGTTACTCATAATTTAAGATACGCCGCAACATACGGCACACGCTTGCTTATGATGAATAAGGGCGAAGTTGTTTTAGATGTTTCAGGAGAAGAAAAGAAGCAAACAACAGTTGATGATATTTTAGATTTGTTTAATCAAATAAGTATCGAATGCGGCAACTAATCTATATAAAAAAATAAAAAAATAGACCTCTCTTTCGTTAGCTTTATAACGTTTGAGAGGTCTATTTAAAATATTGCATTTTTTTATTTATTTTTTATTTTATCTACTATAAAATCTCCAAGCTCCCTTGCCGAATCAGGATGTGCCGCATGAGCTGCCGCAGTTGACAAAACTTCCAATCTCCATTTATTGTTCAAAAATTGATATAAAATTTCATCAATCGGCGTAAGCTTGCTAACCTTAACGGCAAGCCCATTGTTTAGCAAAAACTCAGCGTTTCTGTCCTCCTGTCCCGGAATTGGCGACATTATTATCGCAGGCATCTTCTTTGCCAAAAACTCCGACGTCGTAAGCCCACCAGGTTTTGTAACAATTATATCCGACGCATCCATCATAACATCAACATTATCAACAAACCCATAAATCTCAAAATTATGCTTCCATTTGTACGCAGTTGCCATTTTATATAAACGCTTGTTATTTCCGCAAACAAGAATCACCTGAAAATCGCACTTCACGCTATCAATTTCAACTAGTTTATCAAAAATTTTTCCAAAGCCCATCGAGCCCATAATAACCAAAACAGTAGGCTTGTTTTCAATTTTTAACTTTTTTCTTGCCTCTTCTTTTGAAATCTTTTTTGAAAATTTAGGGTCAATCGGAATACCAAAATGAAGCAACTTCTTTTGAGCTATATTCTTTTTTAGAGCCTGATAATCCAAAAGAACACTCGCCGTATTATAATAATCAAGATTTGTTTTTTCCCAAAACGGATGAATTGTAAAATCCGTAACAATTCCAACAGTCAAGCATTTTTCTAAGGTTTTGTCCTTTATCAAAGGATTTAGCATCATTGCCGCAAAGGTGTGCGTAGTTATTATAGCATCGGGCGAAAAATCTGAAATAAGCTTTTTCATCTTAGGAAGTGAAACCCTGCTAAAAGCCTTATCAATCGCATTCTGCTCAGGCTTATTATACTTCTGTGCCAGCTCATATCCTTTTCCAAAAGCCCTTGGCGTAAGCCTTGTAGAAAGAAGATACCCGCTTGAAACAGCCTCACTCAACACAGGTGTTATGTATTCATACGCATCTATCATCTTACACTCTACACCGCAGCTTTCAAGATAATTTTGAACTGCCATACCTGTTTTATGATGCCCCATACCCGCTTTTATAGACAAAATCAAAGCTTTCATAACTCCATCCCCCCATTTTTAAACAATTTTACACCAAATTTGTTTTTTTTGCAATATAAGTTTAAAATATTAATTAAAAATTCAAAACTTCTTTATTAATCAAAAAAGTATTTAAAATGATTTTTCTTATATCAATTCTTGCTATCAGCTTCCGTTTCTATAAGAAAACCTCCGTTTACCTTATGGCTTTTATATTTCTCGCTTGGATTTTTTGAAACATAACCGAAAGTTATTTCAATTTCTCTTCCTTGCGATACATAAAAAAATCCCGAACCGTAAAACGCTCTTGAAATTCTGTCCGCTTCCTCAAAGCCTGTAGCTTCACTAATTGTCATATCCGCCTTTGTCGGCATATTCCAATATTCTCCCTTGCCCTGAGTTTTCGCATTTTTCAAAAGCTCCTTATAATTTTTTACGCAAGAATACATAAGCTCAGCGCAATTGTTTGAAATCCAACTATTTAAGCTAGGCAGATTTTCGTCTTTAGAAACTTGATGCTCCTTTTGAGCAAGAATTTTCCCATCATCAAAATTTTCACTGAGCTGATGAACTGTAAGCCCCGTTTTAGAAAGCCCTTTTAAAATCGTAAGCGGCATAGGCCACGCTCCCCTTCCGACAGGCAGAAGAGACGGATGCAAATTTATTCCCAAAAGCTTTTCCGACATAGGAATCCTATAAGCATACCCCGCACAAACAATCAACTCACACCCAAGCCCTATAAGCTCAGCTATATCGCTTTTCGTAACCTTTTGCTCCGTAAATGGGATTTTGTTTTTATATGCAAGCTTTTTAACATTTTCGTTTTTATCATCATAATTTTCAGGGAAAGAAAAAACCTTTAAAACCTCAATAGCACTATCTTCAAGAATTTTTTCAAGGCACTTGTAAAATAAATCATACCCAAAATACGCTATTTTCATAAAAGCATTTCCTCCTCTATCTTTATTTATTTAATTATTTATCTTCCTCAGCTAACGCCTGCTCAACGCTCCAATAAATATTTTCTTCGCCAAGCAAAGCATCCGTCTTATTTCTCTTAAGCATCTTTAAAACCTTAGGCTGCAATGCGGCAAGCTTAATTTCAACATTTTTCTCTTTAAGCTCTTTTATCATATCATTTATCATAGCAACGCCTGATGTATCAATCATCGGCACACCTCTCATTGAGCAAATGAGAGTTTTAATTTCTTCATCTTCCCCAACCTCGCAAATTTGCTTCGATATTTTTTCTGCAGTTGTGAAAAATATCGGACCTGAAACATACATAACCATTGTCGACTTATGCCTCTCTCCCGCTTCAATTCCCTTGTGCTTCAATTTATCAACATCAACAGTAGCAAGATTTATATCTATATCCGAAATCTGAATAACAAACATAATAATCGCAATAACAACGCCCGTAACAATAGCAATTGTTAAGTCAAAAACAACTGTTGCAATCATTGTTGCAAAAAACAAAAGCATCGACGTTTTAAACTTTCTTTTGAAAATATGCTTAATTTCGTGCCACTCATTCATACGAAACGCAGTAACCATCAACACTCCCGCCAAAGCACTAAGCGGAATTTTACTCATTATAGGGCTTATAGCAAACATAGCAAGCAAAAGTCCAACAGCGTGAATAATGCCTGTTAATCTTGTTACAAGACCTGACTTAATTGCAACGCTCGTTCTTGCGATTGCCGCCGTAGACGGAACGCCTCCGAAAAACGGAATAATAATATTTCCGATTCCCTGAGAAACAAGCTCAATATCTGAATTGAGCTTTTCGCCCTTCATTCTTGATGCACTTGCACCGCAAAGCAAGCTTTCTATCATAGCAAGTGCGGCAATACTAAACGCAGGAACAATCAAATTTTTAACTAATTCCCAGTTTGCAAAATCAGCAATATTAAGCCTGTTTGCACCAATAATTGACTTAGGTATTTCCCCAACAACTGCAACATCAAATTTAAAAATCATATTAAGTGCCGTAGCAATAATAATTGAAACAAGAGATGCAGGCAAATATGCTCCGAGCTTCTTAGGATAAAACGCCATAATCAAGACAACCATAACGCCAAACATAAGCGCATAAAGATTTGGCGAAAAGCCTAAGCTTCCGTAGCTAATAAGCTTTGCAATCGCATTTTCTCCAACAGATGTAACCCCAAAAAAGTTATCAATCTGACCAAGTGCAATTATAATTGCTATACCCGAAGTAAATCCAACAATAACAGGTGCAGGCAAAATCGAAACAATTTTTCCCGCCTTTAAAAACGCCGCAATCAATAAAATTATACCTGCCATACATCCTGCTACAAACATTGCTCCAATACCATTTTTAGCAATAAGAGAAATCAAAATTGCCGTCATTGCACCCGTAGGACCTGAAATCTGAAACGATGCTCCCGACAAAAGGCTCATAATAATACCCGACAAAATTGCCGTAATAAGACCCGCAGCCGCATCAGCTCCCGAGCTTACTCCAAAAGCAAGCGCAAGCGGCAATGCAACAGCCGCAACCGTCAAGCCCGCCATCAAATCCTTAGAAAACGATTTCGCACTATACCCTTCAAATTCATTTTTCAGCATTTGAAAGTATTTTTTTAACATTTAAAGCACTCCCCTAATTTATTTTACAACCAACTATACTAGTTTACAATGTTTTTTCAAATTAGTCAATAGAAAAACCGCACAAATATTTATGCGGTTTAAGCCTATTAGTCATTATATTTTAAAAGTCCGTCGTATTGAATAATCTTATACTTATCAATCAGGCTCCTATTTTTTTCGCTAAGCGAG
>JAZNSA010000111.1:0-4874 GCA_045590935.1 Clostridia bacterium
ATAGTATAGCACATCATATAAAATATTATTATAATGTGTATATATTTTCAAAGCTATATGTTACCTTATCCTCGCTTACACTAAACTTTAACATTTTAATCTCTTTTACTCTTTCAAACAAATTATGATAGCTATGATTATCCGCCAAAGTAAAATACCTTACCGAGTTAATAATTTCAACGTTATCCGTTTCGCCCTTAGTAATAACATATATATTCTTTTCGTACTTTGACAGTGCTTCTTTTATTGCTTCTCCTTCCCTACCATTCAAATCAAAATATCCGTCAGCCGTTATAAAAACATTTTTCGCCGTCGTATTATTTAAATCATTTATAAGATTATCATATGCATAAACATTCGCACTTCTGACACTGCCGTTTTTAACAGGCAGACTTATGAACGCCGCTCCATCTTTTTCAAGATATTTATATTTATCGTAATTAACGCAATAAACCTCGTCTAAAAGCGGGTGTGTTTGATTTCCCAAAACTGCTACTCTGTTGTATTTTGGTAAAATATCAGCAAGCTTCGATGCATATAAGTTATCAAAAAGCGTATTTGTTTCATCAGCAAGAGCCGTATAAACAAAGGTCTTTTCTCCGCTTTCCACTTTGTTTTGATAGTCGTAAAGCGTATTAAGCGGAACGCTCACCTTGCCATTTCTTCCTCCAACAACAACCCTTGAATATGAGCACACATTATCCTTCTTTACGCTTATAAGTGCCTCGCCTTCGCTTTTAGCAACAATTTTACCGTTTTCAATTGATGCACAGCTTCCTACAATTTCTATTTCAAACTCATTTAAAGGCGCCTCTGCTGAATTTCCATCCTTATCAAAAACCAAAGCCCTTATATCCGCAGTTTCCCCCGCCTTTTCAAAATTATATACTCGTGGCAAAGAAATTCCCGCAATTTCATCAATAACCTTAATTTCTATATCATTTGAAACAATATCTCCAATTGATGCGTTAACTAAAAAATCTCCTCCCTTATCACTTTTAAATACATTTCCATAAACTGCATCGGTATTATACTTAGTCCCTGTCGTATCAATAAAAAGGCGTGTGTATGCGCTATTTGCCGCCTCAAGTGTCAAATTTACACTCTCACCCTTATATACTGTTTTCTTATCTGCCGATAGCCTCAAATGCGAAATTTGGTCTGTTTCTTCTTCAAAAGACTTAATTCCCAAGGCATTAATAACCTTTCTGTTTTCAGTTGGCTTGTTAACCGTTTTAAGCTCTTTTCCTTCCCACGTTTTCGCAACCATCTGCGTTGAGCCTCCGCCGTCGAGATTCAGCGCCATATCGCACCCCAATTCAATCATCAAATTAGCAAGAAGCGTTTGCGATAACCCCTCACTAGTAGTTGACCTTCCGTCAACAGTAAGCAGTTTAAGAATTTTTCCGCTCTTATCAATTCCAACCGCTGTCCTTGGGTGATTTCCCGCTATATTATTTGTAAACTTGCAAACTTGTCCGTCTTTAACAAGCATACTTCCGCCGCCAAATGCCATTTTCAAATTTTCCAATTCAGGTGTTATACGATATTCAAGCTCTACTTCGTCCCCTTCTTTAAAATTAGCAGACAAAAAGTTATCCGCTTCCGACATCAATAACACATATCCATTCTCGGGAATTTTAACAGGCTCTTTCTCACGATTAAACCCAACAACAATATCATCTTCAACAATCATCTCAACAACACCATTGCCCGGGGCAGGAGAATATCCATCATTATAGTCACTCGTATACATCAGCAGTAGCCCGTAAAGCTCCATAGGTTTGTTCAAGCGATAAACCTCTCTGCTTTCCTTATTCGGCGCTATAGCCGTAATATGAAAATCAATTTCAGACAAAACAAGCTTGTTATCGTCATACAAAAAACCGCCCGCAAAAGCATTTGTATCAATAGGCGATTGCAAAAGACGTCCGTCCTTAAATTCTATTCCCTGACTAAAGCTATTGGTGCTCATTGCAAAAAAATCGCAATTTGTTGCCGCAACAACATTTTCTTCCGTCAACGCAAGATTTTTAACTGTTTCTCGCTCATTAATTCCCGCTTTGCTTTTTAAAAGCGAAAGGGCAACCTTGTCCGAAGATAAATCTGCGGTAATATATGAATATGTAAGGTCAAATCCGCTATAATACGCATCTACATTCGTCAGCGTAACTCCCGGAGCAATTGTTTGTACCGTTTTTTTCTCACTAATCGCCGCTGCAAAGCAATTTCCCCCAAATGATTGAATTACAAGCATTAAAACAATAGCAAAAGCTACAAATCTTTTTTTATTTTTTATCAATTGTATCACCTCTATCTATTATTATAAAATATTTATGAGTTTTTTTCAATAGAAATAATTAGATAAAGCAATAATTAACATAAATGTAACAATTCAAAAGCTTATGAAACAAACTTCGCTTTTCAGCATAATATATAACTGTATAAATATATAAATGCACTAAGAAAGGCGTTGAATTAAAATATGATAAACAAAACATTTTATTTAACAGCAAACTCATCAGACGGCTTTGTCAAATATAACGACAGGCGTATAGACGAATATGAAAATATATATTTTTTAAAATTTGCACCAAACAGCTTCAAAAACGACCTTTTCAAAAGACTTGAGCTTTATTTAAATGAAAAACAAATTTATTTTGAAACTGTTTTAAAATCAGGAACCTCATCAGTTGTTGAAACAATTTTTATTCCTTCCAAAAGCCTATGTATAACAGATAGCAACTCAAACGACTTGTTTATCGGACAAAATATAAACATTTTTAATTTTGTCCCCTTTTATGATAGTCAAAAGCTTTCCGAAGCGAAAAGCGAAATTTTATCGCTTACGGCTTTAGTTAAATCCGAAAAGGAAAAAATGTATGCTTGCTTATCTAAAGCAAAGCTAATTCATGATAAATGGGAAAAAATATATATTGAAAATATGGATTTTAATAAGCTTGAAGAAATTTCAAATACTTTGATTAATAAAATATTTTCAAACAAATTTTTAAGCAAAGCTTCAATAAATGAGAACCGTTTTTTCGGCTCTATGCTTCCCGAAGGCAATGCAAATTTTATCGAAAACCTGACCTTTGACATTAAAAAGAGATTTTTCATAAAAGGACGCCCAGGTAGCGGCAAATCAACATTTTTAAAGAAAATCAGATTTGATGCCGCAAAGCGAGGATATGATACGGAAAGCTACTATTGCAGCTTTGATAGTAACAGTATGGATATGCTTATTATCCCTGAATTATCCGTTGCCATCTTTGATTCAACTTCTCCGCACGAGCTTTTCCCGTCATTAAAAAGCGACGAAATAATTGATATATACGCTCTTGCCATTAATCCAAAAACCGACGAAAACCATTCAAGCGAAATACAGAATTTAAAAGCTTCCTACGACGAAAAAATCTTAGCCGCAAAGCATCATTTAAAATTAGCCTTGCAAATCTCTGAACAAATAAATAAATTTTACGAAGATGCTTTTGACTTTGAAAAATCAAAAGCGCTTTTACCCGAAATATTTTCATCTGTTAAATAAGCATATTAAAAGGCTGCGGCTTGTGATTTTAATTTCACCTGCCGCAGCCTTCAAAACTTGAAATTTTAATTTTTTAAATAAATATTTTCAAAAATTCTTTTCCAATAATCTTCAATACTTCCATAATCCATAATTTTTTGAAACTTCATTTCATTTTCACTCAAATATGCAATTGCTTCTTTGTATTTTTCTTCTGCTAATTTTGTTTTTCCAAGCGAAACAAGCTCAAAAACCTCTGCCATAATCTTCGTATAGCTAATATAGAATCCTAAAAACTCCCAATCCTTTGCATATTCATTTTTAAGCTTAGCATTAGCTTCAACAATTTGAACAAATTTATCAGTTATGCTTCTGTATTCATCATAGCTCTCGCAAAAATCAACATGGTTCTTATCTTGCCTGCCTGTTGCGGGCGCAACATACAAAGAAAACAACTCGGATACTTTTGACAAATACTTATGCACATCAGCTCCATTTTCGCCAAACGTCGCATCATAAAATTTTTCAACTTGTTTTTCATATACGCAATCTTTATCCCAAAGCGCCTCAGCCATCATTCTAAACGGCAATCCCGTAGGTATAAAGCTACGTTGTACCTGACAACTAACCATTCCGTTTAATCCAAGCTTATCAAGCCCTCTCATATCTTCATACAAGTTGAGCGCACATCTTTCACCGCCAAAATCAGCAATATAGCTCCACATAAGATGATAGTCAAATATAAAGCTATCGCCTGAAAACTTTGTTTGCCAATGGCGAAGCTGTTCAATATTTGCAGAAAGCTCTTTTGGAAATGCAAGCTTGTTTCTGACATACGGTGGCAGTTCACCCTCAAAATCAAGATAATCTGTATAGTTTTTGCCATATATTCTTGTTATTGGCGCAAACATCAAAACAAATCTATCAGGATTTTCAAATTTTTCTAAAAGAGGCTCCCACATCAGGTCAACATAAATAAGAAATACTATCTTCGAATCAATATTTTCAGCCGTAAGCTTTTTATCAAGCTCATTTAACATCATCAAATACCAATCAGACGGGCGCTTTTCTACGCATCCCGCACATTCACATTGATTATTTTCTCCATCTCCCAACCACAGATGAAGCAAATCTATGTCTTTATTTTTCTTTAAATAATCAACAACTGCATCAACAATCGTATTTCTTACCTCAGGATTTGAATAACAAAGATTTGTATTAAGAGGCATGCCACGAAAAAACTGTCGCTTTCCATCAATCTCAGCAAGGTACTTTCTTTTGTCATCCGTTAAATCCTTATCATCAAAAACATACCAACCACCCCCGTCTATACCAAACGGCTCGCAAG
>JAZNSA010000112.1:0-14139 GCA_045590935.1 Clostridia bacterium
TCCTATAACTTTCTGTCTTATAAACCTAATAGGATATTCTCTTAAGTAATCATACCAAAGGTGCTTTTCTTCTTTTGTCATATTCTTTCGCAATGCTTTTGCAAGTGGTACAATTTTTTTGTTGTGTTTATATTCCACTACCATCCCTCCGAGTTGCTACGCAACCCACCACCCTTTACACAAGGGAGGCTTTTGTTAGTCCTTTTCCGTAGATTATATTATCATTTTTAGTGCTTTTAGTCAACACAATCAACTTTTTTGCAAATAATTACATATTAACGTTAAAATCTTTTTGAGATTTCAATAAAAAGTCCGTTCCACAGAAAATCGAGTTATAGGGAGCAATGTGAATTCCTTATTTTTTAATGTACCACTTCAAAAATTATATTTATTTTCAGGAAAATTTCTTTTTTCAATATATTCCTTTGCACAGTCTAACATCTTTAGTATGTGAATTTCAAACTCCTCTGTTTCATATTTGAATATTTTCACATCTTCCTTAGATAGCTTCGACAACGTAACCTTAGCAAAATCAGCCAAATCATCTCCGAAATACACACTGTCAAAGCTTGCCCTAACCCTCATTTCAATCGTTCTTGCAAGCATTGAAGGAGAATTTTTTTTGCAAAACAGCTGACCTACAGGATATATGCCTTTTTCGGCCAAGGATTTTGCAAACGCTCTCGTCTTTATTGTATTTATTATTGAATTTTTACTGTGTATAAAAAGCGGGCGGGTACAACCGCTGTCCAAAAAGCAATTTCCAAGCTCCGTCGCATCGCTTATTGGATTACTTCCGAAATAAAACGTATTTTCCAAATTTATAAAATCGCCTATAAACCAAACAAGGCTCCACCTCATCAGCCTTTTTAACTCCTCTGGTGCTTTTTCCGTATGCATAGGATATATGGCAACAATTTTCGGTTTCACCTTCTTTAAGCCTTTTATTGCAAGCAAAAAATCCTCCTCTCTTTTATATACTCCGCATCTTGCAACAAGATTTAGATTTTTGCATTGCTTTTGAATATATGAACACAAATTTTTATATATATCGGGAATAATTATTACAATATCGGTTTTATCTGCATCGGGAAATCTATACCCTCGAACACTTGCATATTCTAATATTTTTGCCCTCGTTTCCTTAGCAATCCCAGGCTTATTATTTAACACCTTACTTACTGTTGACTTGCTTACACAAAGTTTTTCAGCAATTTCAGAAATTGTTGGTTTATTTTTCATTCGTACCACCTTTACACATCAATATATTTATGGTATACTATTATCAAACAACCACCTTACTCATAAATATATCATAAAGAGAAGGAAAATGCAACCAAAAACAGGAGATTTCTATATATGAACAAAATAAAAATCGGTCTATTGGGAGCATCTGCAATCAGCGTTGGCTCCGAAATAGTCAAAAGCTTTCCTTATTCAGAGCTTTCTTGCATATACGACTCAAATTCGGATATGCTTGACATATCAATAAAATATGCAAAAGAAAATGGGTTTTATATAAAAAAGTTTAACAATGCCGATGACTTTTACTCAAGTAAGCCCCACGCCGTATTGGCAACAAGGTCTATGTATGACTATATACGAAACGATTGCAAAACGCTCTTGCTTGACGGCAGCTGCGATTTTGAAAATGTATTTGACGGACTTTATATGAAGCATAATGAAGCATTATATTTTTATGACAAAGAATGGAAAAATGCTTGCGTTTCAAAGCTTTCTCCGTCAGGCAGGCTTTCTATTTTAAAAAATCCGCAGAACGTAGCATTGTTATTTTTTAAACTGAATTTTTAATTGGAGGTATTATGCCTTATGGACGATAAAAACATACATAAAGGACATCGAGACAGAATGAAAAACAAATTTTTAAAAAACGGTCTTGAAGCTCTCGAGGAACACGAAATATTGGAGCTCCTTTTATACTATTCTATCGCAAGGCGAGATACAAACCCTCTCGGACACAGGCTTCTGTCTCGTTTTGGAAGCTTAGCGGGCGTTTTTGATGCAAACTTTGACTTGTTGATGTCTATTGATGGCGTAAGCGAGCATACTGCCACTCTGATAAAATTAATCCCTCAGCTTTCCAAAAGCTATCTTGAAAGCAAGCAAACAAAAGATTCAGTACGCTTTTTAACAAAGGATGATATATATAACTTTTGCAAGATGCTGTTTGTCGGAAAAGTTGAAGAAGAATTTTATGTTATCTGCTTAGACAAACGCTCCCGCGTTATTGAGCATAGAAAAGTCAGCGCAGGAATTGTTGACGAAACGGCAATCAATATGCGCCGACTTGCAAATATTGTTTTAAAAAACAACGCTTGCGCTGTTATTCTGACTCACAATCATCCTTCGGGAACATCTCTCCCCTCTAAAAATGATATTTCCGCAACCGCTACAATAAAAACGGTACTAAACGGGCTGAGCGTTACGCTGCTCGACCATATAATTGTTTCAAATAACGATATTTCAAGCTTTGCTGAAATAAATCTTATTTAATACTATTGCTTTTTCTTTTTTTGAATTTTATATGTGCATAAAAGAAGAAGCTTTGTTGGCATAAAACGCCTTATAAAATTTGTAAGCTTTATTGTCATTCCCGGAATTATTACGTTTTTCTTTCCCTTGAAAAGCTTTTTTAGAGCATATTTTGCAACCTCCTCGCTCTTCATTGGCAAAACGCTGAATTTAACTCCCGCAACGCTGTTAAACTCAGTATCAAACGGACCCGGGCACAAGGCACATATTCTTATTGGCACACCATCTCTTTTAAGCTCGGCGTATATTCCATTAGTCAGGCTAACAACATACGCTTTTGTTGCGTAATATGTTGCCATAAGAGGCCCGCCAGGCATCAACCCCGCTACCGATGCAACATTTAAAATATATCCTTTTCCCTCTTTTTTAAAGTCTTTCAAAAAAAGCTTTGTAAGAATATGAAGAGAAGAAATATTAAGCTCTATCATTTCAAGTTCTCGCTCAATATCCGTTTCAAAAAACGCTCCAAAAGCTCCAAATCCCGCATTGTTTATAATCAAGTCGATTTTTTCGTTTTTAACTTTCTCATATAGCTCATACGCTCCCTCCTTTTTGGATAGGTCGCAGCTTATTAAAGATACATTATCTCCGAGCTCACTTTTTAAGCTTTCCAATCTATCATATCTTCTTGCGGTTAAAATAAGCTCAAACCCCTTTTTATGAAGCAGTTTTGCAAAATCCGCTCCAAGTCCTGAGCTTGCCCCTGTTATTAGTGCTTTCAAATTAATTCCTCCCAATATCAATTAAGCTCTTGATAAGCTTTGTAAAATTTTTTTCAAAATCCTCATTTTGTTTCTGAGAGCGTTTTGGAATATTTCCCTTTATTCTTCCTCTTTCTCTCATTTTTTTCGATTCGTACCTATAAAAGAGAAGCCCGTCAATATTTTCCTTTGTATATAAATTTCCGTCCTGGTTTATTACGCTTGCGCCCTTTGCCAAGCACATTGCCGCCAAGCCGTAATCCTGCGTAACGACCACGCTAACTCCCCTAAGCATATTTACTACCGCAAAATCGGCGCTGTCTGCCCCTTTGTCAACCGTTACAGCTTTTGCATTTTCAAAGCTCATAATATGGGAATTGTCGCATATTACTGTGCATTCAATATCAAACATATTGCAAATTTTAATTGCATTTCTTACAACAGGACATCCGTCCCCATCTATATATACTCTGATTTTTTCCTCCATATTAATCTCCGCTTTTAAAATACGGGAATCTGAAAATACAGACTCCCGCTTTTTCTTTTTTCTATTTTTTTAATGTTTTTGCAAAGCTATCCTTAAGAGTAACAATTCTGTTAAACGAATCAGGATTGTGAATATCGCTGCAAAAATATCCCGTTCTTACAAATTGGAATTTTTCGCCCGCTTTTACATTCTCCATAGCCTTTTCAAGCTTCGCATTTTCTTTAACAACAAGGGATTGCGGATTTAAGAAATCTCTAAACGTCTTGTCCTCAGGAATTGAGTTTGTATCTTCAATCGTGAAAAGATAGTCGTAAAGATTAATCTTTGCATCCACCGCATTTTCCTTGCTTACCCAATGAATTGTTCCCTTTATCTTTCTTCCGTCAGCAGGATTTTTTCCGCCCGTTTCAAGGTCAGCGCTGCAAAGAAGCTTTTTAACATTTCCTTCCTCGTCATATATAACCTCGTCGCACTTTATGACATACGCTCCCATCAAGCGAACCTCAGTTCCAACCCTCAAGCGCTTAAATTTTGGCGGCGGATTGTCGCTGAAATCGTCTCTTTCAATATACAAATTCTTAGTAAATGCTACTTTTCTCTTTCCTGTTGACTCATCCTCAGGATTGTTTGCAATTTCAAAATACTCACATTTACCATCTTCATAGTTAGTTATTTCAACCTCAATCGGGTCTAAAACTGCCATACGTCTGAGTGCTGTAGAATTCAGCTCCTCTCTTATGCAATGCTCCAAAAATTCAATATCGCATAAGGACAAAGCCTTTGAAACGCCTGAGCGCTTAACAAACTCAAAAATTGAAGAAGGCGAATATCCCCTGCGTCTTAGTGCACAAAGCGTTGGCATACGAGGGTCATCCCAGCCATCAACAAGCCCCTCTTCAACAAGCGCACGCAAATAGCGCTTGCTCATAACAGTATGAGTAACGTTTAGCCTTGCAAATTCTCTCTGCTTTGGCTTCTTTTCAAATTCTACATTATCAACAACCCACTCATAAAGCGGACGATGGTTTTCAAACTCAATAGAACAAAGAGAATGAGTTATTCCCTCTAGTGCATCCTGAATAGGATGCGCAAAATCGTATAGAGGATATATGCACCATTTATTGCCCTGACGATGATGACTTGTATGCAAAATACGATAAATTGCAGGGTCTCTCATATTCATATTAGGCGAAGCCATATCAATTTTCGCACGAAGCGTTCTTGCTCCATCTTCAAACTCGCCATTTTTCATTCTTTCAAAAAGGTCGAGGTTTTCCTCAAGACTTCTGTCTCTGAACGGGCTCGGTTTGCCCGCCTCGGTCAGCGTTCCTCTGTACTCACGCATCTGCTCTGCGCTCAAATCGCAAACGTACGCCTTTCCTTCTTTAATAAGCTTAACTGCAAACTCATAGCACTTATCAAAATAATCTGAACCGTAAAAAATATTATCAGGCACAGCCCCGAGCCACTTTAAATCCTCCTCAATAGACTGAACATACTCGTCGTCCTCTTTTACGGGATTAGTATCATCATATCTGAGGTTAAAAAGTCCGTTATATTTTTTTGCCGTCGTATAGTTAATCCAGATAGCCTTTGCACTTCCTATATGAAGATATCCGTTCGGCTCAGGCGGAAACCTTGTATGAATTTGATGCGGAAATCCGTTTTTAATATCCTCATCAATTATATCGTGTATAAAATTAGTGTTTTTAATTTCTTCCATATTCATCGCTCCTCAAGTTAAGGGAATTTTATATATTTTTTGCACTTCTATTTGTCTGCCGCAGCCTTAAGCCTTTCTATAACTCTTGCTTTGCCCAAAAGCGCACAAATGCTATAAAGGTCAGGCGAATTTGACCTTCCTGTAATCGCAACACGCAAAACTGTGCTTATATCTGTAACAGAGCCTTTAAATTCCTCGGGCGCAGCTTTGTATGCTTTCATATCTGTTGTATATCCGAATTTGCAGGAAAGCTCCTTAACCTTGTCAAACCATTGAGTCTGGTCATCGTTTTCGCTATACATCTCAATATAATTTTCAATAATTTGTTTTCTTTCTTCCAAAGATACATTCTTCGGATACTCTTCTTCGTTTACGCTAAAAAGCTCATCATAATAATACGAAATAAAATCACGAACCTCGCTCCAGCAAGCAAAATCCTTTCTTGGCTTTTTGCCGCCTCTGCCGATTGAGAAGAAATCCTTTGCATATTTTTCATCTGAAGTCAAAAGCTTATAAAGCTGCTCGTCATATTCCTTTGCCCACTCGCAAACACCCTCATAAACCTCGTCCGCACTCATTTTTCCAATAACGTTTTTAGATACATCGTTAAACTTAGCTAAGTCAAAAAGTGCTCCCGATGCACCCATTTTTGAGGAAGAAAAATCAAAATCCTTATATGATGCAGTTTGATTTGCACTTCTCCATTGCTCGAAGTTTGAGTTTAAAAGAGTCATCAAATACTCTAAAACGCTCTTTGCAGGATAACCCTTTTCAAAATAAAACTCCAGCGTACTCTCAGGGTCTTTTCTTTTAGACATTTTTCTTTTCGTTCCCGTTTCTTCGTCAAACTTCAAAACCTGAGCCGTATGCGAAAATCTCGGTTTTTTAAACTTACAAGCATCCCAAAGCTCAACGTGCCAAGGAAGAGTCGACAACCATTCCTCACCACGCACAACGTCCGTTGTCCTCATAAAATGGTCATCAACAACGTGTGCAAAATGGTATGTCGGAATTCCGTCAGACTTTAGCAAAACAAAATCCTGGTCATTTTCAGGGAAGGACAGCTTTCCTTTTATGCTATCCTTAAATTCAATCTTTTTCTCTGCATTTCCAAGCGAGCGGAAACGCAAAACGAATTTTTCGCCATTCTTTATTTTCTCTATACTTTCCTCTGCGCTCATATTCCTATGAACAGCCCACTCTCCATAGTAGCCAAAATTAGCCTTTTGCGCCTCTTGCTTCTCGTGCGCCGCCTTTAGCTCGTCCTCTGTGCAAAAACAAGGATATGCTCTGTTTTCAAGAACTAATTGTTTTGCAACTATGTGGTAGTATTTCGCACGCTGGCGCTGACGATACGGTCCGTAGCTTCCGTTGTCTCCGTCAGCAGTTGCTCCCTCGTCAAACTCCAAGCCAAACTTTTTAAAATATTTAATTATCTTTTCAACGCCGCCTTCAACCTGACGCTTGTCGTCTGTATCTTCAATTCTGAGTATAAAAACTCCGTCGGCAGTATGCGCCAAACGCTCGTCTGCAACCGCTCCATACAAATTTCCTATATGCATTGAGCCCGTAGGACTCGGTGCCATTCTTGTTACTCTTGCGCCCTCTTTTAAATCTCTTTTCGGAAAAAGAGCTTCAAGACTCTCTACAGTATCCTCATCGGAAACATCTGGAAATATTAATTCAGCCAGCTCTTTAAGTTTATCCATATTATACCGTATCCTTTCGAAAATAATATATTCAATCCATTTTAACATATTTTTTTCCAATTTGCAATAGTTTTAAGGCGTTTGTTTGAAAATAGTTTGTAATTATATTGACATTCATCAAAAAAACCATTATAATTTTATTATTAGAAATATTTTTATTTTAAATCAATTTATGTGCAAAATGAAATAATTTTTCTTATTCTGCTATACGCTTATCTTGCTCACGGATAAGCAAAATAATCTTTATTTTGTGGGCAGAAAGGCTAAGGAAGAAGATATGCCAATTAAAGTTCAAGACGGTTTACCTGCCGTAAACCAATTAGAAAGTGAAAATATATTTGTTATGACTCAAACTCGTGCTGCAAGCCAAGACATTCGTCCTCTTCAGATTGCATTTGTTAATTTGATGCCTCAAAAAATCATTACGGAAACGCAGATTTTAAGGCACTTGAGTAATAGCCCATTGCAGACGGAAATCGAATTTATTCATATGAGCAGTCATAAATCTAAAAACACAAGTGAAAACCATTTGCAGTGCTTTTATAAAACTTTTGAAGATATTAAGCATCGCAAATTCGACGGTATGATTATAACAGGTGCCCCCGTTGAAAATATGGATTTTGAAAAGGTTGACTATTGGGATGAGCTTTGCGAAATAATGGAATGGTCAAAAACAAATGTTACATCTACCTTCCATATCTGTTGGGGTGCTCAGGCGGGGCTTTATTATCATTACGGAATTGAAAAAAAGCCTCTCCCAAAAAAGATGTTTGGAGTTTTTGAACACACCGTAAACAGAAGCACATCTAAGCTTATGCGCGGTTTTGACAACTCCTTTTATGTTCCTCATTCAAGGCATACAACAATCTTAAAAGATGATATTGAAAAGGTCAGCGAGCTTGAAATTTTATCGGAGTCTGAGGATGCAGGCGTTTATATAGTTTTTACAAAAGCAGGAAAGCAAATTTTTGTAACAGGTCATTCCGAATACGACGTTGATACTCTTCACAACGAATATACGAGAGATATAGGCAAAGGGCTCAAAATAGATATTCCAAAAAATTACTACCCAAACGACGACCCTACTAAGCCTCCGATGATGCGCTGGCGCTCGCACGCAAGCCTTCTTTATGCAAATTGGCTTAACTATTTTGTATATCAGATTACGCCTTACGATATTAATGACGTTCGTTAATAGTCATAGTCAAAGAACAAAAGCTTATAAATTAATAAATAAAAATCGGGATAGCACTGCCACACGACACAGTTGTTATCCTTTTTTATGCGCTAATCGCATCTTTTCAGAATATTTCTGAAATTATATTCATATATTTAAACGAAATGCTTTTTATTATAAAAACAGGAGGTTTTTTATATGGATATAAAAAAAGAGAGTATAACCCTGAATGAAACGGTTATGCATACAAAAGAAAAAATTTTGGTTAGCGGAGACATTATTATTCCCGACATAAAAAGCGATATGGCAAAAATTCTTAAAATGGATGCAGACGTTGTGGTTGACAATTGCACATATTCTGCTGGCAGGATTGAGCCTTGCGGAAAGCTTGTTTTAACCGTTTTATATGTTCCTGAAAATGATACCAAGCCCGTTTGCTCTGTAACCACAGAAATGCCGTTTGAATCGCAAATCGAAAATAAAAACTTGCCCGACGGAGTAAGGTGTGTTTCAAATGCCGACATATTCAATATCGAATTCAATATGCTGAACGCCAGAAAATTTTCTATTCGTGCAGTTATTGATTTAGATATTATGGCAATAAAAACAACCGAGGAGGAATTTATTGTTTCCCTCGATAACCCAAGCTTAGAGGTTAAAGACGATTTAACCTCAGTATATCGCCTAAATTGCTTTTCAAATACCAAATTTAAGGTTGATGAAATATGCGATTTTCCGCAAGGTAAGCCCTCAGGTATTTCGCTTTTAAAAACTGATGTTAATCTTTTAAACTACCAAACGCACGCAATTACAGATAAAATAGTTATAAAGGGTACAATAGAGTGTTGCACGCTTTATGTTGCTGACACAAATAAAATTGAGCATATAACGCACGAAATCCCATTTTCGGATGTTATTGATGCAGACGGAGTTAATGAAAACAGCGTTTGCGACCTACAGGTTGACGTATGTGCAACCTCGTCTGCACTAAAAGCCGACACAGACGGCGATATGCGCCTCGTTGATTTATCGGTACTGTTTTGCGTTAAAATTTTAGCTTATGAGCAAGCGGAATTCAGCTTGGTTTCCGATTGCTTCTCGTGCACAGAAAATATTTCATGCGACCAAAAAAGTGTTTCACTTGAGCGGCTTATACATAAAGAGAAGCTGACGCAAAGCATAAGGGGCGTTATGAGTATAGGCGAAAATATGCCGCCCATTCTTGAGGTTTATAATTTTAAAGTGAAGCCTTATGTTGAAAATGTAAAGCTTAGTGAAGGAGAAGTAACCATTGATGGGGTTTGCGACTGCTATGCTCTATATCTTAGCGAAAAAGAGAGCAATCTCGTTTGCAGTGCCGTTTCCTATGTTCCTTTTACATTTTCACTAAAAAACAGCGATATACTCGAAGCTCATGCGATTAGCGCAAAGGCTTATCTTGAAAATTGCTCATACAATTTCGCTCAGAATGGCGATATTGATATACGAATTGTTTTAAACGTTGATTTGCTTGTGAGCGAAAAATACGAAAAGAATTTTATAAGCGATATTTTTGTAAACGATGAAAAAGCAGAAAGCCGTCATGGTATTTGCATATATTTTGCAAAAAAAGGAGACTCTCTCTGGAGCATTGCAAAAAAATATAAAATTTCTCTAAATAGCCTTATAAGTCTTAACAATTTGGATAATCCCGATTTGATATATCCCGGGCAAGCGATATTAATTCCGCTTCCATGCAAATTTAAACAATAAAAAATAAAGGGGCTGCGGCTTGATGATGCGGCAGCTCCTTTTGGGCTGGACGAAAAATGATGCAAAATGGACAAACCGAATAAAAAAAAGGCAGGACAACTGCCTTTTTTTCTACCCAAAGGCGTACAGGGGTACGCCGAGAGGTGAGGTTTGTTCGTATCGCAAAACATAAATTCAATGTAAAATTCGTCATTTTCGAATTTTACCACATCTTTTTCCTTATTTTCCTGCATTATGTTTTAGTAACAAGGCTTAAAATCTACACATTCTTGTTTTGCGAGGTCTGCGCATTTTGCTACAGCCACATTGTATATTCCATATTAATTTTTTAAGCTATGCAACGGGGCAGGAATCCTTCCGCCACGATTAACAAACTCTTCACTTCCATACTTATTAACAGGCATAACAGGACCGCTTCCCAAAAGACCGCCAAATTCAACCGTTTCCCCAACATCCAATCCCGGAGCAGGAATTATTCTGACAGCCGTTGTCTTTGTATTAACCATTCCTATTGCCGCTTCATCTGCAATTATTGCAGAAATTGTTGCCGCAGAAGTATCCCCCGGAACAACAATCATATCAAGTCCAACTGAGCAAACGCAAGTCATTGCCTCAAGCTTTTCAAGAGTAAGCGCACCGCATCTTGCCGCCTCAATCATTCCCGCATCCTCACTGACAGGAATAAACGCTCCCGACAAGCCGCCAACAAAGCTTGATGCCATAACTCCGCCCTTTTTAACCGCATCATTAAGCAGTGCAAGAGCGGCGGTTGTTCCATGCGTTCCGCACTTTTCAATACCCATTTCCTCTAATATATAGGCAACGCTATCGCCAACCGCAGGAGTAGGCGCTAACGACAAATCAACAATTCCATACGGCACATTAAGGCGCTTAGATGCCTCTTTGGCAACAAGCTGCCCCATTCTCGTAATTTTGAACGCCGTTTTCTTAATAGTATCCGCAACCAATCCGAAATCAGCATCTTTTCCAAGCTTCTCTATTGCACACTTTACAACACCCGGTCCGCTTACGCCAACATTTATAACGCACTCACCCTCGCCGCAACCATGAAAAGCCCCCGCCATAAACGGGTTATCCTCAACAGCATTTGCAAACACGACAAGCTTTGCACACGCAAATCCGCCGCTATCCTTAGTAAGCTCGGCACTCTTTTTTATAATTTCTCCCATCTGACGAATAGCATCCATATTTATTCCCGCTCTCGTTGTTGCAACGTTTACGCTTGAGCAAACCTTATTTGTGCACGCAAGCGCCTCAGGAATAGACTCAATCAAAAGCCTGTCGCCCTTTGTATAATCCTTATGAACAAGAGCACTGTAACCGCCGATAAAATTAACTCCAACATCTTCAGCCGCTCTGTCCAGCGTTTTTGCAATTTTAATGCAATCATCAACAGACGATGCGTTTTCGCAAAGATTTGAAATCGGTGTAACCGAAATTCTTTTATTAATAATAGGGATACCGAAATCGCTTTCAATATCCTCGCCAACCTTAACAAGGTCTTTTGCATAGGTTGTTATTTTCTTATAAACCTTTTCGCACATTTTATCAACATCGGGGTCGGAACAATCCTTTAACGAAATTCCCATAGTAATCGTACGAATATCCAAATGCTCCTCATCAAGCATTTTAATTGTTTCCATAACTTCAAACGAATTAATCATAACCTAAACCGCACCTTTCTTAAATTCTGTGCATCGAATTAAAAATATCCTCATGCTGAATACGAATAGATAACCCAAGCTCCTCTCCCAAAGCTTCAAGCTCTTTCGACAGCTCGGAAAATTTGCTTTTGCTTTCTCTTATATCAACAAGCATTATCATAGTAAAAATATCTTGCATTGTTGTTTGAGAAATATCTAAAATATTAATATTTGCCTTTGCAAGAATATCCGAAACGGAATAAATAATTCCAACTCTATCCTTTCCTATTACCGTTATAACCGCCTTTTCTTTCATAATTCTAACCGCCCTCCGTAACTTTTAAAGTTTTAGCCAATATATATAATACACCGAATTGAAAATATTTTCAATACCTTAAATTAATAAATCATTTAAAGTTCTTATCCCTAAAAATAGGCAAAATGGACAATAAGCAGATTATTTTTCGGATTCTTTCTTATACTTAATAGGCGTAATCCCCGTATGCTCTCTGAAAAAGGTTGAAAAATAATTTGGGGAAGAAAATTTCATCCTTTCAGCAACATCTTTAACACACAATCCTTCTTTTAAAAGCTTTGATGCTTCATAAATCCGAAGATTTGTATAATACTGCTTTTGACTTGTACCCGCATATCTGTGAAAAAGCAATTTTACATAGCTTTCACTTATATAATTGATTGATGCTATATCTGCTATAGATATATTTTTGTATGCGTTTTTGTTAATTGTTTCAATAATTTTTTTATTTGATATAATCATAATAATACTAAAAATATATAAAGTCAATAAATTTTTGTAATTTTTATAATTTTAAGGAGGCACAATTTATTAAAGAGAAAATTTGCGAAGACAGAAGTATTCCAATAGTTAAAGACGATGAGAAATAATAAATAAGCACAAATTAATTAAAGCCTCAAATTCCGCTTTTTGGAATTTGAGGCTTTTTTAAATTACATTGTTTTACAGAATATAAACATTAACAGTTCTTGAGCCAAAGCTTAATGCTTCTCTTCTTGAGCCCATAAACAAGTCAACTCTGTTTCCTTTGATTGCTCCGCCCGTATCCCCTGCAAAACCATAGCCATAAACATAAGAGCCGTCAACAGATGTGATATAAAGCTTTGTACCAAGCGGAATAACACGAGGGTCAACAGCAACCGTTCCAACAGTAGGAACTGCGCCTAAAGCAGTCCTTGGGTTCAACTTTCCAAGCGTTTCGTACGAGCCATCATACGCCGTCGCACGACAAGTTATAACTTTTGAATAGCTTGTTGGCGGAGTTAATGCGCTTGCTGCTCTCGGAGCAGGAATAGGCTTTAACTTTGTTCCTCTCTTAACAACCTTATTCACGGGCTCAGCCGTTATTTCCTGCGAGATAAGCTCTCTTTCAACAAACTCACCGTTATGATACAAATTCTCATAAACAAAAACCTCCGAGCCTGCAACGCCCTCTGTTACCGTTTTGTTCGTTCCCATATAAAGAGATGAATCATCTTCATAAACAGTTTCAAACGGGATTTCATTTGTAACAGTTTCGCTCTTAATTTCAACACGAATAATTTCCAAAGTTTTCCCGTCAAAAGATACGATATCGTTTCCATCAACTGCTATATCGTGCTGAAACAAAATATCCTCCGCATTTTCGTATGCAGTCTTAACGCTGTAAACATCCTTCAAGCCGTCCTTAACGAAAATATCAGCTGCTCTCTTAATTACAACAACCTCCGTATCATCAACAAGCGTATTCAAAGGAACGCTTACCAAATCGTACTCCGAAAGGTTTAATTCTGCATCAATAATTGCTTCCCCAACAGTATGCTTTACTGTTTTGAAGGTTTTTGTTTCAGTTCCGTCTAAAACTGTAAACTCATGTATTGTTGCAGCCGTCAACGTAAGACAAGTTGAAATTATCATCAACACCAATGTTACTGTTACTAAGATTTTGCGCGGTGATGCAAATTTGCTGAGCGCCTTGTGCATCATACTCATAAAAAATTACCTCCATTTTTTCGCCTTTGCAAAAAAAGATTTCACACAAAAATTCGTGTGCCTGTATTTTTTTTTAACATGAACACAAACTATATGTTGCGAACAATTAACCGAAAACAAATGCCTCAAAAAAAATACGTAAAGGCGATTACTTCTGTCCTAAGACATTTACATTGTAAAACATTTTTCCGTTTTTGTCAAGTTTTTTTAATAACTTTGTAACAATTTCAGAAATATTTTACTTTTTTTGGAAACATTTTTTTGCCAAAAACAACTCTTTTTTTATATATTATCCATAATTTATTTAATTATACATAAATACTTATTGTTGCTTTTTTACGAAAATCTTATTTTTTAAAAAACTA
>JAZNSA010000113.1:0-9486 GCA_045590935.1 Clostridia bacterium
GGCAGCAGATACCATGGATGGCAAAGGCTGGGAGAAAAGGATAATACGATTCAGGCAAAAATAGAAAATGTTTTATCTGCCCTTTATGATAAAAAAATTTTTATAGACGGAAGCGGGCGAACGGATACGGGCGTTCATGCCCTTGCGCAGGTTGCTAATTTCAAGGCGGAAGAAATATATAAAAAAGAATATATTTTAGATTATTTAAACAAATATCTTCCTGAGGATATAAGCGTATTTGAAATTTTTGAGGTTGACGGAAGGTTTCATTCGAGACTCAGTGCAAAGAAAAAGGTTTATGAGTATAGAATTTTAAACAGCAATATTCCAAATGTTTTCAAAAGAAAATATCTTTATAGAGTTGAGGAGAAAATCGATGTTGAAAAGATGAAAACGGCGGCTGAATATTTTGTTGGAACGCATGACTTTGTTGGGTTTTCATCTTTGAAAAAGGTAAAAAAATCAACTGTCAGAACGATTTATTATATTGATATAAAAAAAGAGGAAAACGAAATAATTGTTGAAATTTGCGGCAACGGATTTTTATATAATATGGTCAGGATAATTGTTGGAACGCTGCTAGATATTGCACTTGGCGAGGAAATTGACATTTTAAATGTTTTAAAGACAGGGCAGAGAGACTTGGCGGGGAGAATGTTGCCTGCAAGCGGTCTATGCTTAAAAAGAGTTGAATATTAATTAATAGAATTTTGATTTGGGAGGATTTTTATGTTTGTTGAAGTTTTGAAGTCGATTTTTTTAGGTATAGTTGAGGGAATAACGGAATGGCTTCCTATCAGCAGTACGGGACATATGATTTTAGTTAATGAGTTTTTAAAGCTTAACGTTTCAGAAAGCTTTATGGAGATGTTTTTAGTTGTTATTCAGCTTGGAGCAATTCTTGCGGTTGTTGTTCTTTATTTTAGTAAGCTTATGCCGTTCAAAATAAGAAAAACAGAGGCAAAATCAAAAATATATATTGATAAAGATACTATTGTAATGTGGGTGAAAATTCTTTTTGCGTGTATTCCTGCGGCTATTATAGGACTTTTATTTGACGACGAAATTGACAGGTTGTTTTATAATTTCCAAACGGTTGCAATTGCTCTTATAGTGTACGGAGTTTTGTTTATTTTAATTGAAAAACGAAATGAAAGTAAGGCACCGAAAATTAATACTATGAGCGAAATAAGCTTTAAAACCGCATTTGTAATTGGTGTTTTTCAATTGTTGGCGGCGTTGGTTCCAGGAACTTCACGCTCGGGCGCAACAATTCTTGGGGGAATAATGATTGGAATGTCAAGAACTCTTGCAGCAGAATTTACATTTTTTCTTGCAGTTCCCGTAATGTTTGGGGCTAGTCTTTTGAAAATTTTAAAATTTGGTTTTTCATTTACGTCAACGGAGATAATTATTTTAGCAGTTGGTTTGATTTCGGCATTTGTTATGTCTGTTGTTGCAATCAAATTTTTAATTGATTATATTAAAAAACACAGCTTTAGTGCCTTTGGTGTATATAGAATTGTACTGGGCGGAATTGTCTTGCTGTATTGGGGTACAAAGATGTTAGGAAAATGTTAGAAAATTGTTAAAAATTTTTGGTTGATTTTTTTTGGATAATATGATATAATGCTCTGTGTGTTTTAAGATTATTATGGTTATTAGTTTTTATAGAAATAAATCAGACGACAAAATTAGGGGGAGAGCTCTTTGGAAAAGCTTGTTATCCATGGCGGAAATGCTCTTTGCGGAAGTGTTACAATAAGTGGTGCGAAAAATGCCGCCGTTGCAATAATCCCTGCTGCACTTATGGTTAATGGTGTTTGCAGATTAGAGAATGTTCCGAAAATTAAAGATGTAATTCTTATTTGTGATATATTAAAAAGTCTTGGAGCAAAGGTTGATTTTGGTGACGATGGAGTTTTGGAAATTGATTCCAGCGATTTGACTTATGTTACTCCTGCGTACGAATTAGTTAGTCGTATGCGTGCTTCGTATTACCTTATTGGAGCTATGCTTGGCAGATTTGGAAAAGCAGAGGTTGCAATGCCGGGTGGATGTGACCTTGGGCCTCGTCCTGTTGACCAACATATAAAAGGGTTTAATGCACTTGGTGCGAAAACTACGGTTAAGAGCGGGGTTATATGTGCGTCTGCTGAAAAGCTTGCCGGAGCAAATGTGTATTTGGATATTGTGAGCGTTGGTGCAACAATGAATATAATGCTTGCGGCGGCAATGGCTGAGGGCACAACTATAATTGAAAATGCTGCTCGTGAGCCTCATATTGTTGATTTGGCAAACTTTTTAAATGCCTGCGGTGCAAAGGTGCGTGGAGCAGGAACTGATGTTATAAAAATTGTTGGTGTAAATAGGCTGAGTGGCGCAACATATTCAATTATACCTGACCAGATTGAGGCGGGAACGTTTATGATTGCGGCGGCGGCAACAAGAGGAAATGTTTTGATTGAAAACGTTATTCCTAAGCATTTGGAAACGATTACCTCAAAGCTTGTTGAAATGGGAGTTACGGTTGAGGAATTTGATAATAGCGTTCGGGTTAGTTGCAGTAAGGATACTGTTTTGAAAAAAATTAATGTTAAAACGCTTCCTTACCCTGGGTTTCCTACGGATATGCAACCTCAGATTGTTGCGCTTATGTCTGTTACAGAGGGAGTAAGTACTGCGACGGAGAGCGTTTGGGATAGCAGATTTAAATACATAGATGAATTAAAGCGTATGGGTGCTAATATAACAGTAAACGGAAAGACGGCATATGTTGAGGGAATTGACAAGCTCTCGGGAGCAAAAGTCAGAGCAACGGATTTGCGAGCAGGTGCGGGAATGGTTATTGCGGGCCTGATGGCAGAGGGTGAAACTCAGATTTCGTCAATATATCATATTGACAGGGGATATGAGTGCCTTGAAAAGAAGTTTATCGCTTTGGGTGCTGATATTGAGCGTATATTTTATGAAGAATGATTTTTGAATTTTTAGGCTGTATCAAAAATGTTTAACTATTTGATACAGCCTTTATGATGAAAGTGTTAAAAGGGGAGAACTATGATTAAATTTTATTCTCTTGCAAGCGGAAGTAGCGGAAATTGCTCAGTTATATCCAATGGAAATACAAGCATTTTAATAGATTGCGGAATTAACGGAAAAACTTGCGAAAACCGTCTTGCAGATATAAAGATAAATCCTGAGAGTATTGATGCTATATTGGTTACACATGAGCACACAGACCATATTTCGGGAATTGGAGTAATGTCTAGAAGATACAATATTCCCATTTATGCAAACGAAAAAACATGGCAAGGAATTTTTAATTCCAAGTTTAATATCGGAAAAATTTCTCAGGAGAATATTAAAAATATCAAAAGCGATATTGAATTTGAGATTGGAACAATGGGAATTTGCGCATTTAACACCCCTCACGACAGTGCGGAGTCCGTTGGCTATAATATTTTTGTTGAGAGTGATAAATATTCTGTTGCTACAGATATGGGGCGTGTGGACAAGGGTGTTGTTGCCAGGCTTTTGGGAAGTAAAAGTGTCCTTTTGGAGTCTAATCATGATGTTGATATGCTTAAAAATGGAATTTATCCATATTGGCTTAAGCAAAGAATATTGGGAGAGTTTGGTCATTTGTCAAACGAGAGTTGCGCAAAAATTGCGGTTTGTCTTGCAAAAAACGGAACAAAAAATATTGTTTTGGGGCACTTATCTTCCGAGAATAATTCGCCAAACAAGGCATATTCAACAGTTGAAGGTGTTTTGAAGGAAAATAGTGCTATTGTTGGAGGCGATATATCTCTTGCAGTTGCCGACAGATATGAAATAACTAATTTGTTGTAGAGGGTTGATTTTTTTGAATATAAATATAATTGTAGTAGGAAAGCTTAAAGAAAAATTTTGGGATATGGCTGTTTTGGAGTATGTAAAGAGATTGTCCAGATTTGCTAAAATTACGATAACTGAAATAGCCGATAAAAAAATTCCCGAAAATGCTTCCGAAAAGGAGGAAGAGCAGGTTTTAAAGCAAGAGGGTGAGAGAATACTTGAAAAAGTAAAGGAAGGGCAGTTTGTTTTTGCGCTGTGTATCGAAGGGGAGCAGCTTGATTCGGTAAGATTTTCTGAAAAGATACAAAGCCTTGCAGTTAGCGGAAAGAGTGATATTGCATTTATTATTGGCGGGTCGCTTGGATTGTCGGAAGAGGTTAAAAAAAGGGCGAATTTCAAATTAAGTTTTTCAAAGATGACTTTTCCTCATCAGCTTATGCGTGTTGTTTTGCTTGAGCAAACATACAGATGTTTTAAAATTATAAACAATGAATCTTATCATAAGTAAAGCTATAGTCAACTATTTGATTATAGCTTTTTTAGTAAAAAAATGTAACATAAGCAAAAAAATAGTCATATTATGTTAATGCGTAGCTAAGTAGCTATGTAATAAACAAAGAAAGGATTTTATTTATGAAATTCGACAAAATATGTATGATACCAGGGTATGCGTATGTACCTGAGCAGAAGCTTATGCAAACATACAATTCTGAAAAAGGACTTGAACGGGGAACGATATTTCCTGAATTAGATTTACCTATGGATATATACGGAAAACAGGATATAAGCGAAATTTGCGAAGAAGTGATGAAGATGGAGGAGGGCAAGGTATGAATAATATAACAAGCCTGCGTGCAAAAAAGCTCAAAGATGTTCAAAAATACTTTTTTGCAGCCTATGATTTGCAACTTTTTTTAGACACGCATCCTCATGATGCCGAGGCAATGAAAATGTATGGCGAAATTGTTAAGAAAGCAAAAAATGCAAAAATGGAATTCGAGCGTGAATTTGGACCGTTGGATGCTTTTGCTGCCACCGACAGTACGCAGCATTGGGAATGGAACTGCAACCCTTGGCCTTGGGACAATATGGGCGAATAGAAAGGAGTTAAATATGTTTAAATATGAAAAATTTTTACAATATCCGATAAATATAAAAACACCAAACCCGAAGCTTGCAAGCTTTATAATAAGCCAGTACGGTGGACCGCATGGCGAAGCAGGTGCTGCAATGCGTTATCTTTCGCAAAGGTTTTCAATGCCAAACGAGGTAACAAAATCTGTGTTAACAGATATTGGCAACGAAGAATTAGGACACCTCGAAATGGTTGGAACGCTTGTTCATCAGCTTTGCAAAAATGCGACTACCACTCAAATTGAAAATAGTCCTATGGCTGCTTATTTTATCGACCATGGTAAAGGAGTGTATCCCGTTGCCGCTGCGGGAACCCCATTTAGCGCAGAAACTTTTTCCGTTACGGGCGACCCTATTGCAGATTTAGTTGAAGACCTTGCAGCAGAGCAAAAGGCGAGAACAACGTATGATAATATACTTCGGGTTTGTGATGACCCGGATGTCAGGGATGTCATAAAATTTTTAAGAGAGCGTGAAATTGTGCATTTTCAGCGCTTCGGTGAAGCTTTAAATCACGTTCAAAATAGAGCGAATAATAAAAAATATTTTATAGGAAATGCGGATAGATAATATTAATATTGAAAAGGGCGAGCCATAAAGGTTTGCCCTTTTCGTTGGTGCAGATTTGTTTGCTATAGTATCTTTATATTTTCCCAAAAGCAAATCATTAATAATAATAATTAAATTGAATTAAAAAATAACTAATTAATTATATTGTGAAAAATTAATGGAAATCCATTGACAATGATGCAGAAATATGATAAAATTTAATATAAGGCGTATGTGTTATTATATATTGTTCGAGAAAAGAGGATAGCAATGATTGAAGCATTTAAAAATAAAATATGGCTTTCTTCGCCAACTATGCATGGTGAAGAATTGAAATATATGAAAGAGGCATACGAAACTAATTGGATGTCGACTGTCGGCGAAAATATAAATATTGTTGAAAAAAATTTTTGTGAGTACATAGGGTGCAAGTATTCAGTTGCATTAGCTTCGGGAACTTCGGCACTTCATCTCGCAGTTAAGCTTTCAGGGATTAAGCGTGGCGATAAGGTTTTTTGTACTGATATGACCTTTGGCGCAACTGTTAATCCTGTTGTTTATGAGGGGGGTATACCCGTTTTTATTGATAGCGAAATGGATACGTGGAATATGGACCCTGTAGCACTTGAAAAGGCGTTTGAAATTTATCCTGAGGTTAAAACGGTTATTGTTGCCAATTTGTATGGTACGCCTGCTAAGTTTGATGAAATTTTAAGCGTTTGCAAGAGACACAATGCGGTTTTAATTGAAGATGCCGCTGAATCGCTCGGCGCTACATATAAGAATAGACAGACGGGAACTTTTGGAACATATGGAGTTATATCATTTAATGGAAATAAGATTATAACAGGGTCATCGGGAGGAATGCTTTTGACTGATGATTTAGAGGTAGCAAATAAAGTGCGTAAGTGGTCAACCCAAAGCAGAGAAAATGCACCTTGGTATCAGCATGAAGAAGTTGGCTACAACTACAGGATGAGCAACGTTATAGCAGGAGTTGTTCGAGGTCAATATATGCACCTTGATGAGCACATAAAGATGAAAAAAAACATTTTCGAGAGGTATAGAGATGGTTTTAAAGATTTACCTGTTCGAATGAATCCTTATATTGAAAAGGATATGGAGCCGAATTTTTGGCTTTCGTGCATGCTTATAGACGAAAATTATATGTCAAAGCAAGTCAGAAGCGACAGTGAAGCACTATATATTAAGGAGAGCGGAAAAACGTGTCCGACAGAGATTTTAGAAACTTTAGCAAGCTACAATGTTGAAGGCAGACCGATATGGAAACCGATGCATATGCAGCCAATATTCAGGATGAATCCGTTTATTACTGCAAATGGCGATGGAAGATGCAGGACTAATGCGTATATTGAGACGGGTGCCGTTTTGGCGGTTGACGAGGCTATATTTGAGCGGGGATTGTGTTTGCCAAGTGATATAAAAATGACCGAAGCCGAACAAGAGGTTGTTATCGAAATTATAAAGAGGTGTTTTAATGTATAAAAGATATATAAAAAGACCTCTTGATTTTGCGTGTGCATTGTTAGCTATAGTTGTTTTTTCGTGGCTTTATATCATCGTTGCAATTTTAGTTAAGGTAAAGCTAGGCAGTCCCGTTTTATTCATACAAAAGCGTCCAGGTAAGGATGGAAGGATATTTAAAATGTACAAATTTCGTACTATGACAGATGAAAGAGATGAGTCAGGAGAACTACTACCCGATGAAATAAGGCTTACAAGTTTTGGAAGATTGCTTCGAAAAACGAGTCTCGATGAGTTACCTGAAGCTTTTAACATTTTAAAAGGGGATATGAGTGTTGTTGGACCGAGACCGCAACTTGTTCGTGATATGGTATTTTTCAATGATGAGCAAATGAAGAGGCAGAGCGTTATTCCCGGTCTTTCGGGACTAGCTCAGATAAATGGTAGAAATGGTATAACATGGGAAGAAAAGTTGTCATATGATTTAGAATATATTGAAAAAATAAGCTTTATTTTGGATATAAAAATTGTTTTTAAAACAGTTTGGAAGGCGTTTGTTAAACAGGATGGGGTTTCCCAAAGTGGATTTGATACTGCCGAAGATTTCGGGGACTACCTTCTTAGAGAAAAGAAAATTGACGAAGAATATTACAAAAAGAAGATTGAGGAAAGTAAAGAATTGTTAGGAGTATAGTGATGGGAAAAAAAAGAGTTCTTATAGTTGCTAGTGTTATATCGTTTATAGAATGGTTTAACAAAGAGAACTTAGAGTATTTAATTTATGATAAAAATTGCGAAGTCCATTTGGCTGTGAATTTAGATTATATGGATGATACGAATGTTGAAAGAACAATTAAATATGTTGAACATTTAAAGCAGATTGGGGTTGTTTTACATAATATCGATTTTGCGCGAGAGCCAATTGATATGAAAAATATTAATGCGTATAAGTGTTTGAAAAAGATTGTTGATTCAAATAAATTTGATTTAATACATTGCCATACTCCAACGGCGTCTGTTTTGACAAGGCTAGCTTCAAGAAAAGCTAGAAAAAATGGCTCTGTTGTTATGTATTCATGTCATGGATTTCATTTTCACAATGCCGCGCCTAAAAAAAATTGGATTATATATTATCCAATTGAAAAATTTCTTTCGAGATACTGCGATTATATAGTTACAATCAACAAAGAGGACTTTGCGCGAACTCAGAAATTTCACGCTCCAAATACAAGATATATTCCAAGTGTTGGAGTTGATATATCAAAAATAATGAATACAAAAATCGACAAGGCTGAAAAGAAAGAGTCAGTTGGTGTGCCAAAAGACAAAATTATGCTGCTTTCAATCGGCGAGCTTATTGAGCGTAAAAATCACGAAGTAATTATAAGGGCGCTTGCAAAGCTTAATCGTGATGATATTTATTATGTTATATGCGGAAAAGGTCAGCTTATGGATTATTTAAAAAATCTTGCAAGCGAGCTAAATATTTCTAAAAATGTTATATTTTTAGGCTTTAGGCAGGATATTGCTGAGCTATGTAACGCTGCGGACATAAGTGCATTTCCGTCTAAAATAGAAGGACTTGGGCTTGCGGGCGTTGAAGCAATGGCAGCAGGTGTGCCGCTTGTTTCATCTAATGTTCATGGTATTCTGGATTATGTTATTGACGGAAAAACGGGATATGCTATTTCACCTAATGATGTTGACGGTTTTGCACAAGCAATTGAAAAGCTGTCGAATAGCAAAGAACTCCGTGAGAGTATGAAAGCCGATTGTTTGAAAGCAGTTGAACCATTTGAGTTGTCAAATGCTTTAAGAGTTATGTGGGATATTTATGATGAGGTATTGGTGAATTGAAATGAGTGTAAATTGGAAAAACCCATTAGTAAAGAAAGTTCTCGGATTTATACAGCATTATGATGAAAAAACATATTGGAATTTAAGGCGAAAGATTATCAAGAAATCGGGTGGGGTACTCTCTTTATGGTATCTTTTTCGTGTAAAAAGAATGGACGCATTCAATAATGCAAGCATTGGTATCAATATAGGATATGGCGCAGAATTTGACGGAATACCTCGTTTTCCTCATGGGCTATACGGAATTATTATTTCACCGTATGCGAAATTCGGAAAGAATGTGAGAATTTTTCATCAAGTTACAGTTGGTGATGATGGAAGAGACTCGCATAATGTGCCAACTATTGAAGATGATGTGTTTCTTTACCCCGGTTGTAAGGTCTTGGGAAAATGTACGATTGGTAAAGGAGCAAAAATAGGTGCAAATTGTGTTGTTTCCTTTGATGTTCCGCCATATGCGATTGTAACTGCCCCAAAACCAATAATTCATGTTAAGGAGAATATAGAAAGTGAAGTATAAGTACAAAGACATAACATCCTCTCTAACTAAAAAGAAAAATAGCAGAAGCTCTTTATGGGTTCAACTTTGGGTAAGAAAAGCATCTTTTCCAATAACGTATT
>JAZNSA010000114.1:0-6700 GCA_045590935.1 Clostridia bacterium
GCGAAATCAAGTGATGCTAAATTGATGATGTAGCAGACGGAATCATTAGAAACGGATGCGACCGTATGCGAAATTGATGCTCATTTCAGGCATATTTATTTGAGTCTCAAGACCATTCGCCATCATCAAAAATATAATTAAAAATTAGTAAAATTCAAAATTGATGCTCTGAAATTTAATTTTGAAACATAAAATTTTTTAATGATTAAAAAATAAAAAATGGCTCAAACGCAGTGTTTGAGCCACTTTGTATGGCAGGGGCAGAAGGACTTGAACCCTCGGCACGTGGTTTTGGAGACCACTGCTCTACCAACTGAGCTATACCCCTAAACAGCAAATATTAAGTTTTTTCAAGTTACCATACGAACATAGGGACACGGTTTTGGAGACCGGCATGTTACCATTACATCATACCCCTATGTGCAAAACACCTTTATATTATACATAAAAAAAAGGTGTTTGTCAATACATTTTTTTAAAAATATAAAAAATCATAAAAAAGTCAACCATTTAACAGTAAATATATACTATTATATATCGTTAAATGGTTGACTCAAATTACTTTAGCAGGAATAGGTTGTTTTTGTTGCAACACCGTTTAAACGCCCGATTTTTCCTGCGAGCGCACTAATCGTATTATGCGGTGCATCAAGAGCAATCGCAATTATACAAATTTTCTTCTCCTTGTACGGAACGCCCATTCTTCCTATTATATACTCGCGATATTCGTGTAAAAGCTCGTTAAGAGGCAAAACACTTTCTTGCTCAGTAACGATTATTGATATTAGCGCAACTCTTGTTTCCATAAAACTCCAGCCTTTCATTTTTTATTTAGTCTTTTCGTTTTTTGCAAGGTGCGGAAAAATTTCAAGACTTTTATCTAAAATTCCGTTTACATAAGCTATTGTTGTTCCGTAGTTCGTAAACGGAACGTTTTGGGCTATGGCACACTTCATACGATATTGAACTTCCCTTTCGGTTATCATACATCCACCGCAATGAACAACAAGCGCAAATTTTGACAAATCCTCAGGAAAAGCGCCGCCCGACGTAAACTCAAAATTAATATCCTTTTTAGTATAGCCCTTTATCCAATTTGGAAGCTTGACTGTTCCAATATCGTTGCATTGACGATGATGAGTACAGCCCTCGGCGATTAAAACAGTATCGCCGTCTTTTAAATTATCGAGCGTGCGAACGCCTGCAACAGCTGTTTCAAGGTATCCCTTAAATCGTGCCATAAGAATAGAAAAAGAGGTTAAATAAATATCACTTGGCATTTCGCTTGAAACCTTTTTGAAAACCTGACTGTCGCAAATTACCATATAAGGCTTTTTTGGGAATTGTTTAATCATTTCCCCAAATTCCGTATCTCTTACAACAATAGCCGTTGCTCCCGCTTCTAAAATATCTCGTATCGTTTGTTGTTGAGGCAAAATAAGCCTTCCCTTTGGCGCCGCAGAGTCAATTGGTACAACCAAAACAATAAGGTCCATCGGATTTATTAAATCGCCAACAATATTTAATGTTTCGCTTTGTACGGAAATGAGCTTTGCTATCATTTCTTTAAGCTCATTTATGTTCTTATGTTCAACGGCACTAATGCTTATTTGATTTTCGCCTGATATTTTTACCTCTGTCAAATCCGATTTGTTGTATGCAATAATGTATGGAATTTTTTTTGCCTCAAAAATTGAAATCAATTCCTTATCACACTCACAAAGTCCACTGCTTGAATCAACAACTAAAACGGCGGCATCCGTTTTGTTTAAAATCTGCTTTGTTTTTAAAACCCGCATCTCTCCAAGCGAGCCGACGTCGTCAAAGCCCGGCGTGTCAATTATCATAACGGCACCGAGGGGAAGAAGCTCCATCGCCTTATAAACGGGGTCTGTTGTTGTTCCCTTTATATCCGAAACGAGAGATATATCCTGATTTGTTACGGCGTTGACAACGCTTGATTTTCCCGCATTTCTTCTTCCGAAGAAACCAATATGAATTCTGTTTGCCGAAGGCGTTTCGTTAAGTCCCATAAATATCCCCCCTAGAAGCGGAAATCTCTTATTCCCTCTCCGATTTTTTTAAGATTTGCCTTGCATATTTGTTTAACATTTTCTTTTGGAATATTTTCAATTTCTGCCTCAATCAGCTTTTCACCGATTTTTCTTGTTTCCTCCGACGCATAATCCATCAAATATTCCTTAAGGGTCATAAGGGCGTTAGGGTGGCAACAGTTTTGTATCTGTCCGCTTTTTAAAAGACTCATAAATCTGTCGCCTGTTCTTCCTTCTCTGTAGCAAGCGGTACAAAATGACGGAATATATCCAAGCTCCATAAGCCAGCGAACAACCTGGTCAAGCGTTCTCTTGTCGCTGACATCAAACTGCTCGGAACAATCGTCCTCATCCTCCGGCTCGTCATAGCCGCCAACACTTGTTTTTGAAGCACCGCTTATCTGCGAAACGCCAAGGCGAATAACCTTTTCACGAACTTCTTTTGACTCTCTTGTTGAAATAATCATTCCCGTATAAGGAACGCTTATTCTTATAAGAGCGCAAAGCTTTGCAAAAATTTCATCCGAAATGCTGTTATCAAATGCAGACGGGTCAATATCGTCAGCGTGCTTTATTCTTGGCACACTTATAGTATGAGGACCAACGCCGTGAACCATTTCGAGGTGCTCTGCGTGCATCAAAAGCGCCGCAAATTCATAGCGATACAGCTCAAGACCGAACAAAACGCCTAAGCCAACGTCGTCTATTCCGCCTTCCATAGCTCTGTCCATAGCCTCGGTGTGATAAGCGTAGTTATGCTTCGGGCCTGTTGGATGAAGCTTTTCGTAGCTTTCCTTATGATATGTTTCCTGAAACAAAATATATGTTCCGATTCCAGCTTCTTTGAGTTTTCTGTAGTTTTCGACGGTTGTTGCCGCAATATTAACATTTACTCTGCGGATTGCCCCGTTTTTATGCTTGATAGAATAAATTGTTTTTATACATTCTAAAATGTATTCAATAGGGTTGTTTACAGGGTCCTCGCCCGATTCAATAGCAAGACGCTTATGTCCCATATCCTGAAGTGCACGAACTTCTCTTTCAACATCCTCCTGAGTAAGCTTTTTTCTTGCTATATGCTTATTTTTGAAGTGATACGGACAGTAGGTACAGCCGTTTACGCAGTAGTTTGAAAGATACAAGGGTGCAAACATAACTATTCTGTTGCCGTAAAAATCTTTTTTAATTTGCTCTGCCAAAGCGTAAATCTTATTTATTCTTTCCTCATCCTCGCAGGCAAGCAAAACAGAAGCCTCCTTGTGCGTTAAGCCTTTCCTTTCCTCTGCTTTTTTTATTATTTTGTCAACAAGCTCTAAATCGTCCTTTACCTCGTCGGCATATTTTAGAGTTTTTAAAACCTCTTCGTGAGAAATAAATTCCTCTGCCTTTAATGATTTTGGATTGTACATAAAGTATTCTCCCTTCGATATATATTTTATTTTGCTGAAATTCAAATTATAAGCACATAAAAAACAATGCTCCGCCTAAAAAGACGAAGCATAAAAGTATTATTTTTATAGCATTAATATAATAATTATATAAAAATTAAACTTGAAAAACTTGTCTTTCGGCTCGAAATGCGACTCGCCGTCAGAATTTTGAATTTATGCTTTCGGTAGGAAAAACCACCCGATTGCATTCTTATTATACTACGTATGAGAAAAAAAGTCAACAAAATTGTATTTTTTGTATTAAATATTACTGTAGGCTTACAATATAATGTTAAAGAGATATTGGATTATATTGACAATATAAGGTATATTGTATATAATATGGAGTATGTTAGAAAAAGAAGGGCAAACGAAAATAGTTTGCAAACAAGATGAATTAAAGAAAATAATATTCTAATTTCAAGGAGATGAGGGTTTATTTTATGGCGTTTTGGGAATTGTTGATTTTGGGAATAGGACTTAGTATGGATGCTTTTGCGGTGTCGGTGTGCAAGGGGCTTACCACAAGCAAAGCAAGCCTTGGAAATATGGCAAAATGTGGGCTTTGGTTCGGGGGATTTCAGGCGTTTATGCCGCTTATTGGATTTTTCCTTGGAAGTTTGTTTGCGGAGCAGATAGTTGCCGTTGACCATTGGATTGCGTGCTTACTTCTTGTAATAATAGGAGCAAATATGCTCAAAGAGGCATTTACGCCCGACGATTGCGACTGTGAAAGAAATGCTGATTTTTCGTTTAAAACGATGCTTACTATGGCAATTGCAACATCTATTGATGCGTTGGCTGTTGGAATTTCGCTTGCAATGGCGGGAAATGTAAATATATGGGTTGCAATTTCCCTTATCGGCGTTACAACGTGCCTTTTATCTGCTTTAGGAGTGAAAATCGGAAGTGTTTTCGGAGGCAAGTTTGAAAGAAAGGCTCAAATTGCGGGCGGAGCCATACTTATATTTTTAGGAGTTAAAATTCTTTTGGAGCATCTTGAGATATTATAAACGAATTAAAAATTTTTACATAAAAATAGCCGTTGACATTGGATTTGTAGTCAACGGTTATTTTTTGATTCAAGGTTTATAATAAAAATTAATTTTTATTTTATATTGTATTTGGGAATGTATGTTTTAAAATTTTCGCCCCACATAAAAAATGAATTGGATTCTTCGCTAACATCTATTGCTGTTACGCCTTTTGTAATATTTTTGTTTGGAATATAGGTTAAGCCGTCAAAGTTGTTGCCTGTATATTTTGCAAGGTAGCAGTCAACTGTAGGGACCTCGGATGAGTTATTGTGAACATATATCTTCTTTTTGGCGTCTGATATGCCTTGCGATACGACAAAGGGAGGAAGATTGGGGCTTATTTCCTCTATAATTGCTTTTAAATTTACCAAGCCGTATCCAAAGGTGGTATCATATCCTTCATCACCGAGATTAGTTGATGTTTGCGTTAATAAATCTTTCATTTCGGAAAATGTAATATTTGGGTAGACCTGGTTTATAAGGCAAGCTATTGCAGAAACCTGCGGAGCGGAAAAAGATGTGCCTGTTCCTGAAGTAGTGCTTCCGTCTTTTGATAGGGTTGGGACGTCTACACCTGGGGCAACAACGTCTACGCTGGTATTTATATGCGAAAATGACGGATGCGTCAAATCCTTTTTAACTGCACCAACGCCTATTACATTTGGGTATGCCGCAGGGTACAACAGTTGAGTTGTTTCGTAGTTGCCGACTGCGGCAATAAGAATAGACCCACTGATTGTTGCCGCATCTACCCACGACTTCAACTCAGCTATTGAAATTTCTGATGTTAAAGCACCACCCAAGCTTAAATTTATTATATCGCAATCGTATTCTATAGCCTTTTTTAAGGCGATATAAACGTTAGACATATTGAATTTATCTCCTTCGGTAACCTTAAGAGGAACAATTTCGACGTTGCTTGCAATTCCTGCAACACCGAGTTGATTATCTATTTGAGATGCTATAATTCCCGTTACCATAGTTCCGTGCCCTGCAGTATCATTTGTATCAAGCTTGTTTGTGCTGCTTGGTATGCAATTGTAGCCCTGCAAAATTTTAGCACTGTTTAAATCGCTGTGGCTCGCATTTAGCCCGCTATCAACAATTGCAATTCTTATTCCGTCGCCAAAAAGACCTGCCTCTCTTGCGTATGATGCATTTATTGCAGTTAAATTCCATTGAGTTGAAAACTTCGGGTCGCTTGTTGTTTGAGGAAAGCCTGAGTCAAAAAGCTCAAACTGATAGTCGGGAAAACATTTTTCAACCTCTCCTCTTAACATTAAACGATTTAAGGAGGATTCGTCTTTAACCTTATAAAGCCCGTCGCCAAGAGGGATTATATCAAAATCCTCCGCCGAAAAAAGAGAAACGAAATTTTCTAATTTGACGATATACCCGTCGAAATCAAGCCCGTTTTCATCTTCTGCCGCAATTGCGGAAATGCTTGAACACAAAAATAGCGAAAAACAAATTAACAACAGAATTTTCAGGATTTTTTTCACGCTGAACCATCCTTTCCAAGTAGTATGATAATAACTTAATTTAATTATACAATGGGTGAACGATGTAGTCAATGTACCACAAAATTGCAGGGAACGGGCTTGCTCGTTCCGCCTTTTTTCGGCAGGAGTAAACCCTTGCCCTACATTGTCTATAACGATTGAACAATATAGATGCTGCTGTTTTTAGAGATATACTCACTTCGTTCGTGCGATATATTTGTTCCAAATGCGATATAACTCGTTCCTCGTTACGATATGATATAAGAACCTCACCCAACACGAAATTAAAATTTCTGTTGAGCACCCGAGAACCTTGTTACTCGCAAGCTCGTAATAAATTCCTTTTCTCGTTGCGAAGCAACATATCGCATCGAAGATATATCGCATACGAAGTAGATACCGCAAATTCCGTCAGGAATTTATATCGCTAAATTTAATCGTTTTACGATTAAATTCATTATAGAATTGGCGAACGATTTAGATGCCAATTATTTTTAATGAATTGACAACATCCGTTGTCATGAATTGGCTATTGCCATGAATTCTCGCTTCGCTCCATGAATTGAATTGCCTTTATAATGCACTTTAGTGCAATTCATGAGTCGTAAGGCTCAATTCATGAAACTGCAAGTTTCAATTCATGCCGAAGGCAATTCATTGAGTTCAAGCTTTGCTTG
>JAZNSA010000115.1:0-3761 GCA_045590935.1 Clostridia bacterium
TTCTGTGTTATTATATAGAGTGATAGCATGTTGTAATTGTCCGAAAAAATATGCTGCTTTTATTTAGGGTGGAAGCGGCTTAGTTTTTCGACGATTATATTATTATGTATATTTTTTGTTATGGAAGCCGTTTGCCTGCATTTTTGGGCGGATTGCAGACATACGATAATATAAAGAAATTTAGTAAAATTTTTTAGAACGAGGGGGAATATTCATGTTCAAGAAGTTTATGTGTTTTGCATTATCAATAATGATGGTGTTTTGCACAATTTCAACAACTGCTTTTGCAGCTTCTCACGAGGTTGATGATGTAGTTGTGTCGCACGTAACCTTTACCGAGGATGGTAAGGCTACGGTTACTATCGCTAATAATAGCGAGGCTGATTCAAAAAACGTTGTATTCTGGTTAGGAGAATACGTTGACGGCGTTTTGGTTGAATCAAAACAAACAGAAGTAATAACATTGGCAGCAGGCGCCAAGACAGACCCTGCTCTTGAGCTTTCTTTGACCTCAAGAGATGCGAGAAGCGTTATGAAAGCCTATGTTTGGGAAGATGTTGTTGGAGGAAAGCCTTATGCTCCCGCAGCTACATATCCTTCTTCAAGCACAGACGTTCTTTACGTAGAAAAAGATGGCGAAGCTTGGGCAGAGTTTAATTCTGAGAATAAAGATTATGTTTTCGAGTTGGAAAGAACAAACTTTGTTATTCCTCAGTTTGATTTCTTTGCAAAGGATAATTCAACTCAGATTATCGAGCCTGAGACTTATGAAGTAGGAGAAAATAAGATAGATGTTATTGCTGCTGACGGAACAAAGCTTACTTATACTATTACTATTAAGTACGAGCTTCCGAAAATTACTAACATAAAAGCTACTTCGGCTAAGGTTGGTGCGGCAAATGCGTACAGAATATTTGATGCAAACAAATACAGAGACCCGAGAATAGATCGTCCTCTTCTTAAAGAGGGCGCAGAAGTTGTTCTTTCTTTCGATAGGTATAGTTATATATCTGATGAGGAGTGGAGAGCGGTATCTAATGTTATTAAGTACGTTTCTGATGCACTTGAGGCAGACGGCTATGGCAAGTACGTTTCTGGTGAACTTGATGTAGACGGCGACGGCAAGAACGACAAGAAGCCTATTGATGCGGTAAGTATATATCAGGGCTATCCTGCTCTTAGCAGCGGCTATCCGAAGGAAGTTGGCGACGTTATAGAGACTAAGTATAATATTAACAGCGCTATTGTTGCAACAAACTTTGCTGTTGGCAATGCAGCTTGGAGCGACCCGATTGAGAGAGGATATATTTTCCCTGTAAAGAAGGGCTTGTATGCAACAGCAGAAGATCCGGGTCAGTATTCAAGCGGAGAAATCTTGTCGTTTGAAATTAATCATCCGGGTACATTCTACTTAACAGCTACTGCAAGTGCTATATCTTGTGCAGAGACACCTATTGATTTGGAGGGCACGGGATTTGTTCTTTCTACTGACAAGAAGTTCACGCATGCATCTATGGTATACGAGAAGCATTTTGATGCGGGCGACGTAGTTTCAGTTCCCGGTCTTGGCGTTACAAGCTGGAAAACGGGTTCTGATGCGGGTTGGTCAGATAGCAGTAGAACTGCTGATAACTCGCCGTTGTTCTTCGTATTCGACGAAGAGAACTACTACCAGCCAGAGCCGTTCGACAGTGCAGATGCAACTCTTAAGACATTGTCATACACATTGAACGGCGTTGCAATTCCGCTTGATTTAACAGGCGAGAAAATATTTAATATTGACGTTCCAACGGGAACAACAGAGATTGATGCTATTACTGCTGTTAAGAACGTTTCTTTTGCAAAGCTTGAAGGAGCTCCTGCGGGTGAAGTTGTTCTTGAAGACGGCGCAGCAACAGTTGTTTTGGTTGTAACTTCTTATGATGGTACAAAAACAGAAACATATACAATTAACTTTACAGAGATACTTCCTGCAGAGGATAATGCAACTCTAAAGGGAATTTCCTATAGCTACAAGGTTGGCGAGGAAGAGCCTGTTAATGAGGATGTTGCAGGTTTTGATGCGGCAACAGAGACATACGTTGTTGAGCTTCCTGAGGGTGCAGAAAACATTTCAGTTGAAGCAGAGGCTGCTGTTGGAAACGACAGAGCAAACGTTGAAGTAACAGTTTCTGAAATAGTAGACTACGAAGCAACCGCAACAATAGTTGTAACAGCTATTGACGGCGAAACAACAAAGGAATATACAGTAACCTTTGATATTGAGCGTCCTTTGAGCGCTTTGCCTAACAAGGTTTACGATTTGTCTTCTCCTTGTTTCCCTGTTTTGAGCACAAACAGAGGTTATCAGACAGAGGAAGAGGCTTCGGAATCTCCTATTACAGGCGTTGCAGTTGGTGAAGGCTTAGAGCGTGGTACATCATTTATGTACTATACTTCAGGCGGACATAAGTTCGAGGGTCCTGCGCACAAAGATGCTGCAACAGATGATATGGAAGGCGCATCATGGATAAGAACAAGAAGAAACTACGGATATGCATCTAAGGGGGTAACTTCCATAGATAAGATAACCGTTGGCGGAGAGGTTATATATGAAAACGGTGAGGCAAAGGTTGATAATCCTGCGATTAAGGTTGTAAATGGCGGTATAGGTTCTGGTGCGAGTGCTAACGAAATTCGTTGGAGTCCGATAGACGATCATAAGGCTTTGAACGCAACTTATGCTTCAGACGGAATTTATAAGTTTAAGGTATCGAGCGATTGTACGGTTGTTATCTGGGATAAGGTAGACTTTGGATATCCGACTCTTGAAAAATATTCAGCTGAAAATCCTGACGGATGGAAAACTTTTGATAAAGAAGTTGATACTGAAAACTCCCTTTCTAAAACAGGTAAGAACTATTATAAGGAGTTTAGTGCAGGCGACGAGGTTATTATCCCGGGATATAACATTCAGGCTTCCGAAAAGTGGGATTCAAGAGAGGCTGTTGTTGAGTATACGGCTGGCGGAAGTAAGGGCACGCTAACAAAACAGGTTAGTGAATTTAACGTAATTCCATGGGATATAATCTGTATCGGTGTTAAATGGTCGCAGACCGTTTCAGATGATGCAACTCTTTCCGATATTAAAGTAGACGGCGTTTCAATTGCAGATTTTGACCCTGAAGTAACTGAGTATACAGTAGTTGTTCCATACGATACAGACAGCGTTACTTTGTCGGCAACGGCAAATGATGCCGATGCAGATGTTGATTGCCCTGCAACGGTTGAGGCAGGCAGCTCTGAAACAATTATTGTTACTGCTGAAAACGGCGCAACAAAAATATATACGGTAAATATTGAAAAAGAAGATGTTCTTGAATTGAGCTATGTTAAGTATAAGACTGTAGAGGATGCTGATTTTGTAAATGATGCAGCTGTTGTGGATAGTGAGACATATTCAATTAATGTTGCATCAGACATTGAAAGTATAAAAATCAGCGCAGAAGCTGAGAATTCAGAGGCAAGCGTTAGTTATGAAACAGGCGATATAGCTCTTGAGGCAGGCATTTTGAAAACTGTTACTATAACAGTTGAATATGGAGAAGCTTTCAGAGAATATACTGTAAAAATTCTAAGAGAGATTATTACGGATATAGAAGGCGGAATAGAAGAAGGCGGAGAAATTTAATAAGTAACCACTTTAGGTTAAATGTTTATCTAAGTAATTTTAATGCCCGATTGAGTACGAAAAGCGGAGACGCTTTTCGTACGGATACGGG
>JAZNSA010000116.1:0-7140 GCA_045590935.1 Clostridia bacterium
GTCAAGCTCTGCATAGGTAAAGCCAAGATTCTCCTCGTCGCTCTTGCCACACAAGCCGTCAATCGGCGTTTTGTCAACAAGCTCCGCAGGCACCCCCAAAACTCTGCCAATCTGCTTAACCTCGGTAACCGTTAAATTAGACATAGGTGAAAAATCGCCTACAGAATCGCCATACCTTGTTGAATATCCAACCCAATCCTCCGACAAATTGCAAGTATTACAAACTCTGCCGTTCATACTCTGCGACACTGCATAAAGCGTTGTCATCCTGACTCTCGGCGGAATATTCTGCCTCGTTTGGGCACTTACCTCAATCCCGCTCGGCATATTTTTCAAAATGCTCTCAACCGCATCCTTAACATTAATCTCAAAATGCTTAATTCCGAGATGGCGAACAAGCATATAAGCCATATCAATGTCAAATTGCTCGCCCTGCGGCATAAGAACGCCAATAACACGCCCAGCACCCAACGCCTCAACGCATAACGCCGCCGCAATCGAACTGTCTTTTCCGCCCGAAATTCCTACTATAGCATTGCAATCCGCCCCGTTTTTATCAAAAAAATCTCTTATCCAATTAACACATTCGTCCTTAACCTTTTTTGCATCAAACATCAAAAAATTCACCTCTGCCTTTTCGCCAATATTTTTCAAAGAAGCCTTTTATTTTAAATACTCGCAAACATAAAGATATTTTTCCCACGCATCCGCATCTAAAGAGCTTGTCATACTCATTATATCCTCATAGGTATAAAAATTATTATCAACAAGGTACACGCAGTTGTAGGTTTTAGCTTCTCCATCAGATGTAGTTTGTACCTCGTACGATTTAATAAACGGATATTCAAATGTAACATAGTCTGTATGAGCGTTAATATTCTTTGACGAATCAACAATGCCGTAATAAACTTTTCCGTCAAATTTTATATATCGTATGAGCATATTTGAACCGTCGTCGTTACAGTATAAAACCCTTAGCTCATCCTCTTTTTGCTCCGATGTATTTTTAATAAAGCTTTCAATCTTTTCAGTGTTTATAAAATCCGAATTTGTTACAACAACATATCCCTCGTTTATTGCCTGCTCTATGGTAAGCGTGTTTGAAATTTCTTTAACCTACGAAAGATACATTTCAACAGCCCCCGTATACTCATCCGAAACTACAGGGCTATATTCTTCAATCGGGTCATACGTTGACGTCGTATAATCAACCTCATAATTATACTGCTTGTCGTTCATTTTATTTTTAGTATTTACAACAGTAATGGCTATGAGCACAATTACTATAACAATCGCCACAATTGTAACGATTTTCAAAATTTTATTTTTCAAATCAATCTCCTCCAAAACACTTATATTGTATATTTTAATATAAATGTTTTGTTATGTCAAGATTTTTTAATAATTGGCGGTTTTTATATGTTTCATTGGCAACAAAAAAAGCACAAACCCAAGCCCTCCCTTGCCTAAAGTGGGGAAAGAATTGCGTTAGCAATTCAAGGGGGGATTTTGCATTGTGCATTTTTAATTGTTGTTTTTACAATCCCTGTAGGAAATGACCTATGTGTCATTCCTCGGAACAGCACTCAGGCCGTTCCCTACAATTTACACAAGGGAACCAAAAAGTCCGCAAAAAAGGCCACCGACCGAGCAAATGCCCAATCGGTAGCCTTATTACTCTATATTTTTCTGTTTAATTACTTAGATGCTTTTTTTGGTGCATTAGCAGCCGCATTTTCTTTCTTAGCCTTAGCTGCAGCATCTTTCCAAGCTGCTGCCCATGGGCTTGCAACGAATATAGATGTATACGAACCAATAACTACACCGATAATAATTGGAAGTGCGAACTCTTTAAGAGTTGTAGCACCCATGAAATACAAAACAACAATTGTGATAAGAGTTGTTATTGATGTATTAATAGTACGAGTCAAAGACTCTGTTATACTCTTGTCTGCAATTTCAGAATGAGACATCTTCTTTGCAAACTTAGTATTCTCACGAATTCTATCGAATATAACGATTGTATCATTAATCGTATAACCCAAGATAGTTAGTATAGCAGCAATAAATGTTACCGAAAGCGGAATCTTGAATAATACATAAACCGCAAGCATCGACAAAACATTAATCGTAAGAGAAACAACTGCCATAATTGCGCTTCTCCAATCGAAACGAATAATGATATAAATAAGCATAGCAAGAGCGGCAATCAAAGAATACATAAGTGTCTTTCTCTTCATTTCATTACCATAGCTTGCAGTTTGAAGTGAAGTTGAAACCTGAGAATAATCAGTATTTGCAAGTTCCTGAGAGAAAGCAGCCTTAACAGCTTCAAAAGCAGCCTTCTGCTGAGCATCATCAAGCTCACTTGTCTTAATCAAAACCTCTTTAAAGCCCTCGCCTGTCATCTGCACACGAGGATTTGTCTGAACGCCTGTTGCATTTTTTACTGCATCCTCAACAGTTTTACGCTCTGCATCGCTTAGCGTTCTGCCCATATTAATCTGAATTGTTGAGCCACCGGCAAAATCAACGTCCTGCATAAATCCGCCGTTTATAAAATATCCTGCAATGCCTGCTAGTAAAATTACAACGGGAAGGATTAAAAACAATAATTTATTCTTACAAATTTTAAGCATTTTCTACATCCCCCTTTTTCTTTGCAGACTTTACGCCATATAGTACACGATTTTTAACATTAAGGTTAACAATCTGCTTAAGTAGCATTCTTGTTATAACAACAGCTGTAAGCATCGACAAAACAACACCCAAGCCAAGAGTTATCGCAAAGCCCTTAACAGATGAAACACCCGACATATAAAGAACTACAACGGCAATAAGAGTTGTTATATTTCCGTCTAAGATAGCGCTAAGCGCTCTGTGGAAACCTGCCTCAACAGCAGACTTCGTTGATTTTCCAAGAGCAAGCTCTTCTTTGATTCTTTCAAATATGATAATGTTTGCATCAACAGCCATACCGATTGAAAGAATAATACCTGCAATACCCGAAAGGCTAAGATTTACGTTAAACAATCTTAAGCATAAGCAGATAAATCCAACATAACCAACAAGTGCAATATCTGCAACAAGACCAGGCAGTCTGTAGAAAATAAGAATAAACAACATAACAAGCAAAATACCGATAGCGGCAGCCGTCATAGCTGAGTTAAGTGCATTCTCACCAAGAGAAGCGCCTATAACATTCTCACTTTCAACGCCAAGCTCAACAGGAAGAGTACCCGAGTTAATCTGGCTTGCCAAAAGCTTAGCTTCCTTCTGGTCAAAATCGCCGTTAATTACGCAAGTTTCAGAATTAATAGCAGTCTCAACCTTAGGTGCAGACACAGCCTTCATAACCTGCTCCTCAAGAGTTAAGTTCTCGTCATAATCAAGGAAAATATATATTGGTGAGCCAACATTTGCGCTAGTTGCATCGTACCACTTTGAAACGCTTTCCTTTTTAAGCGTTAACTCAACATAGTTTCCGCTTGTTCCTGTTTCATCAGTTGCACCATACATATCTTTAGCCTTATCAATATCGTCGCCGTTTAAAACCTCAGCGCCTGTGCCGTCTCTGAAGGTAAGCTTGGCAGTTGAGCCAAGAAGCTTCTTAGCTTCCTCAGTATCAGCGATACCTGGGATTTCAACCGTTATTCTTCCAATAACAGATTGGTCTCTTGAAATATTCGCTTCCGAATATCCCATTGAGCTCACACGAGCATCCATAGCCGCCTCAACAGCTACCATTTCTTCTTCTGTTACATCTTCTTTTGTTGCCTTAAAGGTTATTGATGCACCTCCCGCAAGGTCAATACCTAGGTTAAGACCTCCGTCCTGCAAAATACCCTTGTAATACTGCTTATCAAAAATCGTTAATCCGAAAAGCGAAACTGCAGTTACGCCGATAAGGATTACCAAAGTAAGCAGCAAAGCGATAACACTTTTTGCTTTCATTTGTAAATTTCCTCCTTAAAATTTAATCATACAAATTATATTATACTATTGTACGACAACTAAGTCAATAAAAATTTTTTTACATTCGCATTTCTATGCTTAACTTTTTAATTAAAATTGAATTTTTTCTTCCAAATACTTGTCTAAATCCTCAATTTTAATTCTCTCCTGCTGCATCGTATCACGGTCGCGAACAGTAACGCATCCGTCTGTTTCAGAATCAAAATCGTATGTTATACAAAACGGTGTTCCAATTTCGTCTTGTCTGCGGTAACGCTTACCGATTGAGCCCGACTCATCAAACTCTAATCTAAACTTCTTAGCAAGCTGACTATAAAGCTCAAATGCCTTTTCCGAAAGCTTCTTAGATAGCGGAAGAATAGCCGCCTTAATAGGCGCAAGCGCAGGATGAAGATGCAAAACAACACGAGAATCGTCGCCCTCAAGCGCTTCCTCATCATAAGCATCAACCAAAAATGCAAGCGCAACTCTGTCCGCTCCAAGTGATGGCTCGATGCAGTAAGGAACATATTTCTCGTTTGTTGTTGGGTCTAAATATTCCATATTTTCGCCCGAATGTGCACTATGCTGCTTTAAGTCGAAATCCGTTCTGTCCGCAATGCCCCAAAGCTCTCCCCAACCAAACGGGAACACAAACTCAATATCCGTTGTAGCGTTTGAATAGTGAGAAAGCTCCTCAGGTGAATGGTCTCTATAACGAAGATTTTCCTCTCTTATTCCAAGGCTTAAAAGGAAATCCATACAATACTTTTTCCAATATGCAAACCACTCTAAATCAGTTCCCGGTGCGCAGAAGAATTCAAGCTCCATCTGCTCAAACTCACGAGTTCTGAAAACGAAGTTACCGGGGGTTATCTCGTTTCTGAACGATTTACCAACCTGACCAATTCCGAAAGGAATCTTTTTTCTTGCCGTACGCTGAACATTTTTGAAGTTAACAAAAATACCCTGCGCAGTTTCAGGTCTTAAAAAGAGCTCAGAGGTTGAATCCTCTGTAACGCCCTGAAACGTTTTAAACATCAAATTAAACTTTCTTATATCAGTAAAATTATGCTTTCCGCACTCAGGACAATTAACACCGTTCTCATTTATAAACTCAAGCATCTTCTCATTGCTCCAGCCGTCAACAGTTGCCTCTTTTCCCTGTTCAAAAAGGAAGTCCTCAATAAGCTTGTCCGCACGGAAACGCGCCTTACATTCCTTACAGTCCATAAGTGGGTCAGAAAATCCGCCAACGTGCCCCGAAGCAACCCATGTTTGCGGATTCATAATAATTGCCGCATCAAGACCTACATTATAAGGCGACTCCTGAATAAATTTTTTCCACCAAGCTCTTTTAACATTATTTTTAAACTCAACGCCCAAAGGACCGTAATCCCAAGAGTTTGCAAGTCCGCCATAAATTTCAGAACCCGGATAAACAAAACCTCTGCCTTTACACAAAGCAACTATTTTTTCCATTGTCTTGTCTAAATTCTTCATCTCTATCCTCCAAAAATATATAAATTAAAAAAATATCTCATCAGAAATTTTTTATCAAACTATAGTTTACCAAATTTTGCAGCAAACGTCAAGTATAAAAGCAGAAATTTTATGACTAAAACCAATTTATTTTTCAAAAAAAATCAAATTTTCGCCATATATTACGCAATTTTCAAAAATTCACGAATAATTTTTACCGAATTTGCCGCCGCCATCTTTACAAATTCAGGATAATCCATAGTTGATGAGCCGTCTGCCTTGTCGGAAATCGCCCTTAAAACTCCGTATCTGATATTATTTATAACGCAGACCTGACCTATGCTTGCGCCCTCCATTTCGCAAGCGATGCACCCAAAGTTATCCTTTATAAATCCCTTTGTTTTATCGTCGCTTACAAATCTGTCGCCCGTTGCAATTTTTCCCTCGCTATGCGGAAGATTTGCGTTTTTCGTTGCTAAGCTAAGCTTGTCTGAAATATCTCTGTCGCAAGCTATTTCAACCATATTAATTCCCGAAACGAATCCAACAGGGTCGCCGAGAGGCGATGTGTCCATATCGTACTGAACGGTAGCATTTGCAACCGCAATATCGCCAATATCAAGTGCATTTGAAAGAGAGCCCGCAACTCCGACATTTATAATAAACTCAGGGTTGAATTTTAAAATCATTATTTGCGCACACACAGCCGCATTAACCTTTCCCGGGTTACATTTTGCAACAACAACTTCCTTTCCGCAAATAACTCCAAAAACATATTCAATCCCCGAAATAACTGTGCACTTACTGTTTTCAGTCATCGCCTTTATCTCGTCAACCTCAACATCCATTGCGCCTATAATTCCTATCATAAAAATTCATTCCTTCCCTTTTAGTTAATACTGATTAAATGGCAAATTTCAAAACAACAATTAACAATGAACAATTAAACAATCCCCCCTGAATTGCTACTCAATTCTTCCCCCTTTTAGGCAAGGGGAGATTTTGTATCAATAATTCAAATCCTTCTCCGTTATATTTTTTATAACGTTAAAATATCTTTCGCATTCCGCCTTGGCATTGTCTAAGCTGAGAGTTCTGTAATTTCCGCATTCAATCGCCGAATTGCCGAAAATTTCCCCCTCGTGCTCGCAAACCTTTTTTAAGCTGTCTCTCAAATTTTCAATAACCTCGCTGTGAATTGCATCTCTTACAAGCAAATAAAACCCCGTCTGACAGCCCATAGGTCCGAAATATATTATTTTTTCTTTTATTTTTGAATTTCTCATATATGTTGCAAGCATATGCTCGCAGCTATGCATCGTAGAAAAGTCCATCAAATCGTCCGTATTCGGAACTCTCGTACGCAAATCGTATGTTGTTATATCGCCGTCAACCCTCGAAATATAAAGACCGGGTTTAAGCGTAAGGTGGTTTACTGTAAAGCTTTGTATCTTTTCCATTTTTATTCTCCTCTTAACTTATTTTATAAAAAACTCATTTGCCCTTGTACGCCTTGTAAAACCATATACATATATAATAAACCAATCAAGGACAATTGTCAATACATAGCTATGTTAGTTTTATGTTATAAAAATTTTATATAATAGAATAGCAGTATTTTGAGCAAGTCTGCCGTATCAGTCGGGCAAGCAAATAAAAACGCAAAAAAGAACAGCCTAATTTCTCAAGCTGTTCTTTTTATGT
>JAZNSA010000117.1:0-7637 GCA_045590935.1 Clostridia bacterium
CTCGCCTTTTTTCTTTGATTTCACCAACTATCCTCACATCATATTTTTTATTGACTTATTTTTTAATATTTAGTATAATATTTGTATATTGTTTCAGGCGTGTAATCGATTATAAAAACGCCACACCATCAAATCGGAAAAGAGTGATTTAATGAATAATTTAGTATCTGTTATGAAGGAAAGCATAGGGAATACAATAAAGGGAAAAGACGATGTTATAAGCTTAGTTTTAACAGCAATCCTTGCAGGCGGACATATTCTTATTGAAGACCTTCCAGGAACAGGAAAAACAATGCTTGCAAAGCAAACTGCCAAAACAATCGGCTGTGATTTTTCAAGAATTCAGTTCACTCCCGACCTTCTTCCGTCAGACGTTTGCGGAATTAATTATTTTAATAAAAAGGATTCGGATTTTACTTTTAAAAAGGGTGCTGTTTTTACGAATATTTTATTAGCAGACGAAATCAATCGTGCTACCCCGAGAACGCAATCCTCACTTTTGGAATGTATGGAAGAATTTCAAGTCAGTGTTGATGGAAAAACATATAAGCTTGATGCACCTTTTTTTGTTATTGCAACGCAAAACCCTGTTGAAACTGCGGGAACTTTTCCTCTTCCCGAGGCGCAGCTCGACAGATTCATTATGAAGCTTTCTATGGGCTATCCCGATACTGCTTCGGAAATGGCTATTATTGATAATTTTATAGCTTCGGATAATTCGGTGTCTGATGATAATTATAAAAGCTGCAGTAAAGATGATATATTGAATATGAAAAAAGAGGTCCGCTCTGTATTTATGCACGATTCTTTAAAGCAATACATCTTAGATATTGCGCAAAAGTCGAGAAACGATTCACGCCTTGAAATGGGAATAAGTACTAGAGGCGTTTTGGCAATGGTTAATGCGGCAAGAGCTTATGCTTATGTAAGCGGCAGGGATTTTGTTGTTTTAGATGATATTTACTATCTTGCGAAATTCGTTTTTTCACACAGAATAAAAACAAGCTTTGAGAGCGAAGTAAGTTCTGAAAGAGTTATTTCGTCAATTCTGGACAGCATAACCGCTCCAACCGAAAATTGGGAAAGGCAATAAGGATTTTTTATGATTATATTTTTTGCAATAGCTTCAATCGCAATTGTCTATGCGATATACAATTTTATATACAAAAAATATTGGCGTAAAAATCTTTCGGTTGACCTTAATTTTGAAAGGAATGTTTGCATCTGTGGGGAGGAAAACTCGCTTTTTGAGGTTGTTGAAAACTTAAAAGCGCTCCCGATAAGCATTTTGAGAGTCCGTTTTTACGTCAGCAAATATTTGGATTTTGGCGACGGGCAAAATGTGAGTGTGTCTGACAAGAGCTATAAAAACGATATTTTTTCAGTTTTATTTTTTCAAAGGATAAAAAGAAAAATTGATTTCACTTGCAGGCGACGTGGTTTTTATAACATTGACAAAATTGATATAGTATCATACAATCTGTTTTTGAAAACACCCTTGGTCGACGAAAAGAAATGCAATATTTCTTTAACTGTTTTGCCGAAATTTGCGCCTCAAAAAAAGCTTGATGCGGCATTTCGGAGCATATATGGGCAAGTTGTTACAACCAAAGCCCAGGTAACAGACCCGTTTGAATTTAAAGGGATACGTCCGTACGAAACGTTTGACTCAATCCGTGATATAAATTGGAAAGCATCTGCAAAATCAGACGAGCTTATGGTTAATGTTACGGGCTATACCTCAGGCGTTGAGGCTGTTGTAATTTTAAATACCGAGCCTGATACAAAATTTATAGATGATAGAATTACAGAGCAATGCATAAGCATATGTGCAGGTCTTTGTGCGAAGCTCATAAAATCGCAAATTCCAACCTCACTTATAACCAACGGAACAGATTGCATAAATGGCGGAAGCGTAAAAATTGAAAGTGCGTCTGGCGAAGGACATATAAAAACTATACGAACTGCGCTTGCAAGGCTTGATTGCAAAAACGCATCCCCCGCCGAAAATATATTTTCAAGCATTAATCACGACGGCTCAAAGGTGTATGTTGTTATATCAAGTGCAAGAAAACAGTCCCTTCTTGACTGCATAACAGCATTTGCAAACAATTGTCCCATAACCTTTGTAAACGTTTATAAAAAGGGCGATGAGCAAAGCGTTAAAGGAAACAAAACGTTAAACGTTTTGAATTGGGAAATAGATAGATTTGATAATATTTAACTAAAAAACAAAGGGAGGGATTTTTTTGAACAAGGCAGTTGCTTTTTTGAAAAATTTAATAAATGCACTTGTTTTGCACGGTGCAATATGCTTAATTGGCTTCTATTCCTTGACGATTTATACTGCAATTTTGTATTTTCCTCTCTGCCTCTTGGCGGCTTTTGTCGGCAAGCTGATTGCTAAAAATATTAAAAGCAATTTATATTCGTTTCTTCTTTGCATCGTGCTTTTCCTTTGCTTCGCCGCTTCAGGATTTATTTTTGGTCATCCCGTAATTTTTTTACTCTTTGCTGTTGTCGTATTTGGCTGGCTTATGTTTTACCGTTACGGAAAGAGAGCTCAAAGAACAGATTTTGCGCACCAAAGCTTCGTTTTAGTCTTTATTTTTCTCTTTATTGTAGGGTATGCATTTGAAATAAATTTACTTTGTACTATCGCTTGTATTGATGCATTTTTATTTTTAGTAATCAATATCTTTTTAAACGGAGTATTTTCGCACGAAAAATTTATTGAGGAAAACAAAAATGTTAAAAACATTCCAACCAAGCAAATAAGAAAGACATATATGCCTCTTTTGGCTGTCTTTAGCTCAATTTGCTTTGCAGCAATGCTTTTGTGGCGGGTTATATCTATGCCTGTAGATTTCTTATCAAAGCATATTTTAAATTTCATTTCCCAAATTATCAGGCTTTTGCCTCGCCCGGAAATCAAGCAGACAACAGTTGTAGACGATGTAGGGCAAGCTCCTTTAAACGAATATGATATGGCTCTTTATGACTTTGGTGTAGAGGTAAAGCAAAATTATATTTTAGAGCAAATCGGAACAATTCTGGCGATTACCTCGCTTATTTTAGTTGCAGTTATTCTTGTTTTTTTACTTATCAGAAAATTCACTCAAACGCTTGCTAAAAGCAAGAATTTTAATGGTGATGAAGTTGAATTTCTCTTTTCAAAAGATAAGATAACGTCAAAAAGAAAATCAAAAGCTGATATCTTTGAAAGCTCCGATATCAACAAAAAAATCAGGCGTATATACAAAAAACGTGCTCAAAAAAGTGCTAAAAACATTTTAAATTCAGATACGCCGTATATAATATCAAAAAAGGCAAATATGAGCGAAACGCTCCAATCTTTATACGAAAAAGCAAGATACTCAAAGTCGGGTTGTTCAAAGCACGACCTTGACCAAGTGAAAAAAGAAATAAAGGGGTAAAAAGAAAAGTCGGGGAATTTCCCGACCTTAAATTCAATCTTTTTCAAGGCTTACTCAACTATAAAGCCTTTCATATCTTCTTTTATTTTTTCGCTGTCAGTATGAGCCTCGAGCAAAATTGGTTTTGTTAAATCGAGAGAAAAAATTCCCATAATTGATTTTGCATCAACAACGTATCTTCCCGATGTCAAATCAACATCAAAATCATACTTGCAAACTTGATTAACAAAATTCTTAACACTGTCAATTGAGTTTAGTGAAATATTGAATGCTACCATAAAACATTCCTCCTATATTAAAGTTTTAAGCAAGCTATGCTCTATTATTATAATAACACTTTTTTTAAAAACAGTCAACAATTATTTGTTAAAAATAAGTTAATTTTGGAAAGGATTTGTCGAACACAATGCAAAACAAGATTAAGAAGGTTGCTTTTTGCACATTAGGCTGCAAGGTTAATCAATACGAAACGCAAGCCATAACCGAGCTTTTTGAAAAAGAGGGCTATGCAGTTTGTCCGTTCGAGGAAATTGCAGATGTTTACGTTATAAACACCTGCTCTGTTACAGGACTTTCAGACAGAAAATCCAGGCAGATGATAAGGCGGGCAAAAAGAAAAAACCCAAACAGTATCATAGCCGTAACAGGTTGCTATGCGCAAACCGCCGCAGAGGATGTTATGAAAATCGATGGCGTCAATCTCGTTATCGGAACGCAAAACAGAAGCGAATTTGTTAAGCTTTGCGAGGATGCGGCAAATAAACAAATTAATTTAGTATCTGATATTTTGCATACTCATAATTTTGAAGAAGCACTTTCAGTTACCTCGTATGAGGAGCGAACAAGAGCTTATATAAAAGTTCAAGAAGGGTGCAGTCAGTTTTGTTCATACTGCATAATCCCCTATGCAAGAGGTCCAATCAGGAGCAGAAGCAAGGAAAATGTTATAGCAGAAGCAAAAAGGCTTGTAGACAAAGGCTTTTGTGAGCTTGTTTTGGTTGGAATTCATATTGCATCATACGGAAAAGATATAAAAAACACTTCCCTTTCCGAGCTTATCAGTGAAATAAACGATATAAAAAACCTAAAGCGAATACGCTTAAGCTCAATTGAGCCAATGACTTTAAATGAGGAATTTATTAAAGCAGTTTCTTTCGCAGACAAGCTCTGTCATCATTTCCATATTTCTCTGCAAAGCGGATGCGACCAAACTCTGGACAGGATGAATCGAAAATATAAAACTCAAGATTATGAGCACATTGTTAATCTTCTTCGAAAAAGCTTTGATGATTGTGCAATAACAACCGATATAATGGTTGGATTTCCGGGTGAAACAGACGAAGAATTCGCAAAAAGCCTTGAGTTTGCAGAAAAAATAAAATTTGCTGAAACGCATATTTTCCCATACTCTCCCCGCCCGAACACTCCCGCAGCTAAGCTTAAACAGCTTGGAGCCGAAATAAAGCAAATAAGAAGCGAGGAGATGTTTAAAGTTGCAAACAAAAGTACAAAGGCTTTCTTAGATGCACACAACGGCAAAATTATGGATGTTTTATTTGAGCAAGAGTGCGAACAAAACACTTACGAGGGAAAAACTAAAAATTATATAACCGTTAAGGTAAAAAGTAAGAGTGATATATCAGGGAAAATATTAAATGTCAGGATAACGTCGAATGACTCAAAAACCGCTTTTGGCGAATTAATTTAATTTAGAAAAAAAGATGGTGAATTATATGAATTTAAAACGGGATAAAAACGACATAATCATAAGTGATTTTTCTTGCTTTACTCTTGCTGATACATTCGATTGCGGACAGTGCTTTCGTTGGAATGCGATATCAGAAAATGAGTACATCGGCGTTGCATACGGCAAAGTTTTAAAAATAGCCAAAGAGGAAAATTCATTCAGATTTTTTAATACAACATTAAGTGATTTTGAGAAAATCTGGAAAAGCTATTTTGATTTTGACAGAGATTATTTAAAAATACAAAAAATCTTATCTGCTGACAAGGTGCTTGAAGATGCAATAAAATCAGGCGGCGGAATAAGACTTCTTATGCAAGATACATTTGAAACAATAATATCATTTATTATTTCTTCCAATAACAATATTCCGAGAATAAAGCTTATTATTGAGAGATTTTGCTCCTTGTTCGGCGAAAAAATTATTTCTCCTTTTGGAGAGTTTTATTCCTTTCCTACGATAGATACGCTTAAAAATATAAGACTTTGCGACCTTGCCCCTATCAAAGCGGGTTTTCGTGATAAGTACATAATTGATGCCATTGAAAAAATCTCAAGCGGCGAGGTTTGCTTAGACGCCCTTGCAACTATGGACTACGACGGCGCAAAAAAAGAGCTTTTGAAAATTAAAGGTATTGGTGAAAAGGTTGCAAACTGCATCTTGCTTTTCGGACTTGGAAAATATAACGCTTTCCCCATTGACGTTTGGGTAAAAAGAGTTATGAGCCATTATTATTTTAACGATGGCGAGCCAACGTGCGACCTTGCGGAGTTTGCAGACTCAAAATTCGGCAACTACTCAGGCTTTGCCCAGCAATATCTTTTCTATCACGCACGGCTTACAAAGCTTAAATAGACGAAAAGGAGCGGGAAATGTCCCGCTCCGCGATAATAAAGGTTTTGTATTTTTTATATCAATGTGTTACTATGTAGTGATTTAATAACTCAATTCTACATATTCAGCATAAAGCAACGGAATAGTCATTTCATTTCCCATAACAGTTTCATAAGTATGTGTACCCGCTAACATTCCATACAAATCTACAACGTCATCTTCTAAAAGTCTGCTTTCAGAGACTTCCTTTTTTGTATATGAAACTAAGATTGTATCTGTCCAACCATAAGATGTTCTGCTGATATTAACTCGAAATGTATAAGAATCTCCCGATTCAATTGATTGAATTATCTCGCCCCTAAAATGTGCGTATTTACCTTTGTAATTGTCTGGATTTCTTGATATTTCTTCATAGGTGTAATTAGAACAATTTGATATATAATCGCTCCTGATTTCAGTAGCTGATTTCTCAAACTCTTCTTCAACAACTGTGCCGCCACATATCGAACATTTTTGAGCTTTTTTTCCTTTTGTTGTTGCAGTTGCTTGCGAAATAATTTCCCATTCTCCAGGTGTATGAGCAGTTGTAGGAATTGCTTCCCATTTTTCATATCCACATACTGAACAAGTAAAGGTTTTTGTACCCGATTTAGCACATGTTGCTTCGCTTATTATTACCGCTTCACCATAAGTATGACCTAAAGCCGCACCACCTTTCGTATTACATACAGAACAATATTCCGCTTCTGTGCAAGTTGCCTTTGTCCATTGATGTCCATCTTTACAAGAGCCACCGCAAGCAACTAATGAAAAACACAATACCAATGCCAATAATAAACTAATAATTTTTTTCATTTTCTTTCTCTCCCTTTTTTAATATATCTGCTATTATGTAATTTTTTAATAATTTAACTCTATCCATATCTATATCTAGCCACTATATTCACCCCCACAATTTACATTATAGACGTTTTGCATCTAAAAGTCAATAGATATTTTCTTTCTATGGTAAAATAACTTTGGGTGATGCAAATGAATTTAACATTTGGTGAAAAAATACGGAATTTAAGAGAAGAATTAAATTTAAATCAATCTCAGCTTGGAAAAGAGCTTCAAATGACACAAAGAAAAATTTCTTATATAGAATGCGGAAAATACGAGCCCAGCATCGAGGATATAATCCTTTTCTGTCAATTTTTTGAAGTATCCTCTGATTATTTAATTGGCTTAAAGGACAAATAAATTACTTCAAGTTGATTTCAAAAATGTGTCAGACGTAATAATAAATTTGGGCATTAAAAAATCCTGTCGAATATCTCGATAGGATTTTCTTATCTTTTAATAAAAAATACGCCAAATTTTAATCAATGAAGTGATATAAAACGCTTCTGCTTTATAATTTATTGACAAAGTTAATTTTTTAAAAGATTTTCGCATCAAGCGAAAATCAACCTGACTTCTTCACTATTACTTCTTACTTATTACTTTCCAAAAATTCCTCAGTTTAAGTAAGAGTGAATAGGTAAAAAGTAAAAATTCCCCATTCACACGAATGAGGAATTTTTGGTACACCATCGGGGGCTCGAACCCCGGACACCCTGATTAAGAGTCAGGTGCTCTA
>JAZNSA010000118.1:0-3780 GCA_045590935.1 Clostridia bacterium
CTTGAAAAAACTTCATCTGCATGGTGGTGATGGTGGTGATGTTTGTGGCAATCACATTCTTCATCGTGGTGATGATGGTGATGCTTGTGGCAATCACATTCTTCATCATCGTGGTGATGATGGTGATGCTCGTGGCAATCACATTCTTCATCGTGGTGGTGATGGTGATGCTTGTGGCAATCACATTCTTCGTCGTCGTGGTGATGGTGATGCTTGTGGCAATCACATTCTTCGTCGTGGTGATGATGGTGATGCTCATGCTCGTTTTTCATAGCATTAATTTCATCTTCAAGAGACTCTTTTTCTTCCATAGCAGAAACAAGCTGCTGCCCATCAAGCTTTGTCCAAGGCGTTGTAACAATTGAAGCATCCTTATTGTGTTCACGAATAAGACTAACAGCTTCCGAAAGTTTTTCCTCTGATAAATTGTCCGTATGGCTCAAAACAACACATTTTGCATGTTCGATTTGATTTCCGAAAAATTCGCCAAAGTTTTTAAGATACATTTTGCATTTTTTTGCATCTGCAACTGTTGTACAACTATTTAGTAAAATATTTTCCTCATCAATATCACAAACTGCTTTAATTACATCGCTTAATTTACCAACACCGGAAGGCTCAATCAAAATTCTATCCGGCTTATATTTGGAAATAACTTCTTTTAATGCTTTCCCAAAATCCCCTACAAGACTACAACATATACATCCCGAATTCATCTCGTTAACGGTTATTCCCGCATCCTTTAAAAAGCCACCGTCTATTCCTATTTCGCCAAATTCATTTTCAATCAAAACGAGTTTTTCGTCTTTGTACGCTTCGGAAATAAGTTTTTTAATAAGCGTTGTTTTACCTGCTCCTAAAAATCCTGAAAAAATATCAATTTTAGTCATAAAAATCACTTTCTTTCTCTTGTTTATTCAAATAAACATTATACTCTTATTTTCAATAAAAGTCAAGAAATCAAGAGATTTATTTTTATATTATTTCAAATCTATCTTTCGTACCGTATCCCTGAGCCTTAAAACAAACGACGGCGAAACAGAAAGCTCATCTATTCCGATTTTTAAAAACTTTTTTGTAAGACTTGTATCAGCGGCAAGCTCGCCGCAAATTCCAACCCAAATTCCATTTTCGTGAGCATTTTTTGTAACATACTCAATCAAACGCATAATTGATTCATGGTGAATATCACAAAACTGCTCAACATCTGAATTTTGCCTGTCGCAAGCAAGCGTATATTGCGTTAAGTCGTTTGTGCCAATGCTGAAAAAGTCTACCAAGCCTGCTAATTTATCGCTTATAACAGCGGCGGCGGGCGTTTCAATCATTATTCCAATTTCCATATCATTTGAATACGAAATATTTTCACAATCCAAACCTCTTTTTACATCATTTAATATATTTTTTATTTGCCAAATTTCATCAACACTTGTTATCATAGGAAACATTATCCCTAAATTTCCAAACACAGATGCCCGATACAACGCTCGTAATTGTGTTTTAAATATTTGCGGTTTTGTTAAACAAATTCTTATTGCACGCATACCCATTGCAGGATTTTCTTCTTTTTTTAAGTGAAAATATTGCGCTTGCTTGTCCGCTCCTATATCAAGCGTTCTTATTATGACTTTTTTTCCGCCCATATTTTCTAAAACCTTTTTGTAAGCTAAAAACTGCTCATCCTCGCTTGGATAATCGGAATTATTTAAATATAAAAATTCACTTCTGAAAAGCCCAATTCCGTCAGCATCGCTCACAAGAACAGAGCCAACCTCCTCAACACTTCCGATATTGGCATAAATATTAATTTTTGTTCCGTCGAGCGTTACATTTTCCTTGCCGCAAAGTTTCTTTAAAAGTGCCTTATCTGCCTCATCGCTCGACTTTTTTTCTTCGTATTCTTTGATTGTGCTGTCGCTTGGATTTAAAATAACCTCACCCGAGTATCCGTCTATAATTGCAAAGGTTTTATCTGATACATAGTTAAAAAAGCTTTCTCCAATTTCAATAACAGCGGGAATATTAAGACTTCTTGCAAGGATAGCAGTATGAGAATTTGATGCACCCCGTGCAGTAATAAAACCAATAATGCTTTCTTTATCAAGCAAAACTGTTTCACTTGGTGATAAATCATCGGCACAAATTATAACCTTTTCATTTTCGCTATATTCCACTTCGCTTTCAGAAGTTAAAATTTTTATAATTCTGTTTGAAATATCTTTTACATCCGCCGCTCTTGCCTTCATATATCCATCTTCCATAGATTCAAACATCTGCGAAAAATTATCGGACGTCGTTGCAACTGCATATTCAGCATTAATGCTTTGATTTTTAATAATTTCGAGTACAGAATCGTTGTAGTCCTCATCATCAATCATCATTTTGTGAATTTCAAATATCTGTGCATTTGTTTCTCCGACCTCTGTTAAAGCTTTTTGATATATTTTTTCAATTTGACTCTTGGCAATTTCCTTTGCTTTTTCAAATCTTTCAATTTCTATTAATATATCATCAATACGCATTCTTTTAACAGAAATGCTTTCTCGTTGAAAAATAGATATTTTTCCTATTCCGTAAGCGCCACATACGCCTTTTCCATAAAACCTTTTTTCAATCAAGTTTTGATACCTCCAAGCTTTTTCGGATTTTTCTAAAGATTTCCTTCGAAAAACTTTCTTAACCTGTCAAGCGCGGCATCTTCATCGCTGCCTTCAATTTCAACGACTACAATATTACCGCACTTAACATTTAAACCCATTACTGCCATAAGCTTTTTTGCACTTGCCGCCCTATCTCCTACTCTTATTGTTATTTCGCTTTCAAACTCTTTTGCTTCTTTAACCAAAAGCCCCGCAGGTCTTGCATGAATACCAATCTCGTCAATAATTTTATAACTAAAGCTTTTCACGTTATTCCCCTTTTCTTTTTAAATTAATTTGAATAAACTCATCACCGACATCTACTCTATTAACGCCTATATTTTCTACGGTTCCTAATTCGTCAATATTTGAAATAATTAGTGGCGTTGTTAATTTATATCCTTCTGCCTTAATTTTATCAATCTCAAAGCTTATAAGAAGCTCGCCCTTTTTCACTTCCTGAGAAGGCGAAATGTGCGATTTGAAATATTTTCCACCAAGCTTAACAGTATCAATTCCAATATGCAAAAGTATTTCTGCTCCATCTGTCGAAACCATATTTACGCAATGAGATGTTTCTGCAACATTTTCAATTTTTCCGTCGCAAGGGGCATAAAGCTTTCCAACGCTCGGCTCAATTGCATATCCGTCGCCAAGAATTTTCTCTGAAAACGCTTCATCATCAACATTTTCAAGCAAAACTACATCTCCGCTTGTATGCGCACCGAGTACAATTGACTTATTTTCTAAAGCTTCGTCTTTATGATGCTCCATATAGTCAACAAGGTTTGACTTTATAACAGAAACCTGCGGACCATATATAACCTGAACGCCGTTTCCCTTGTGAATTACTCCTGATGCACCGCTGGATTTTAAAACGCTGTCCGAAACGGATTTTTCATCCTTAACAGTAACCCTGAGCCTTGTTGCACAGCAGTCGACATCTGCTATATTTTTTATTCCGCCAAGACCTTTCAAAATAAGCTTGCTCACATCATCGCCGCTCTTATTTTCGCCATTTGCCTTTTGATTATCGTAATCGCTTCGTGTATATAGCTTTGTTTCCTCTCCGACGTCCTCTCTTCCGGGCGTTTTAAGATTAAGCCTTGTAACCATAGTATAGAAAATAAGAAAATACACC
>JAZNSA010000119.1:0-3407 GCA_045590935.1 Clostridia bacterium
ATTAGGATTAATAAAGCACTCCATTGATGGTGCCAAAACTGCTTCGTCTTCCATCTGCTGATATGTTACTTCGATTCCCTGACGTTTCCACTCACGCTTTGTTTCCTGCTGAATCCAAAGTCCCATAATATTATGCAAAAATCTGTATTTTCCGAAAGCTCCGCCTTCGTTTGCGTAGTTATAGTTATAGCTCTTATCCGTAATAATCGGCTCGTCTGTTTCAGCACCGATTAAAAGCCATGTTCCTGTGCTGATATACAAGCTCTTTTTCGGGTTTTCCATTGGTGCGCACACAACCGCAGAAGCAGTATCGTGAGATGCAACGGCGATAACAGGAATTTTGCGAACACCCAATTCCTCGCATATATCGTCTTTCAGCTCACCAACGATTTTGCCTGTTTCAATTATTGGCGCAAATTTGTTTTCGATACCAAACTTTGAAAGAAGCTCGTTGTCAAAATCACGCTTGTGTGCATCAAGCATCTGGCTTGTTGAGGCTATTGTGTATTCTGTTCTCATATTGCCTGTTAAAAAGTAGTTAAACAAGTCAGGAGTGAACAATGCTGTTTTTGCGATTTTATACGCATCACCTTTAATTTCAGCCATAAACTGGAAAAGAGTATTAATCTGGGCAAACTGTATGCCTGTTTTTGAGAAAATCTCTTTCTTTTCATCTTCGGAAAGATTAATTTCTGCCGTTCTTAAATCACGATAGTGATACGGGTTTGAAATCAGCCTTCCGTCTTTATCAAAAAGACCATAGTCAACACCCCATGTGTCAATACCTATTGCATCAACGTCATATCCCGCTTGCTTGCACTTCAAAATACCGTTTTTGATTTCAAAAAACAACCTTAAAACATCCCAATGAAAACCTCCGTTTATCATAACGGGGTCATTGTCGAAACGATGAATTTCCGTTGAAGAAATTTTTCCGTTGTTCAGCTCATAAACAAACGCCTTTCCGCCTGATGCTCCAAAGTCAAATGCTAAAACCTTCATAATTAATTTACCGCCCTTTCTTCATATATAATATGTAATTAAAATTTTACCTCCAAAAATAATACCAATTATATTCTAACACATATATTAAAAAAAAACAATGGTGTTTTTTCATTTTTAATGGTGTCTGTTTTAATTTTTATAAAAATTGTTAAATACTATAAAAATTTATGGAATTATTCTTTTTAATTTGAGCGAAATAACGCTAAAAAATAAAAAGTTGAAAAAAATTAAAAAAATTTCAAAAAAAGTATTGACAAAAACAAAATGACGTGGTATAGTAATATAGTCGCTTGAAGTGATAGCCCAAAGTGTGGGGCGAGACGCTGGTGTAGCTCAATTGGCAGAGCAGCTGATTTGTAATCAGCAGGTTGCGGGTTCGAGTCCCATCACCAGCTCCAGGGGAGGTTCCCGAGTGGCCAAAGGGGGCAGACTGTAAATCTGTTGCTTTCAGCTTCGATGGTTCGAATCCATCTCCTTCCACCAAAGCCGTAGCGTGTAGCTGCGGCTTTTTTTTACCCGAATAGTATATTTGGTTTCATATTAATTATATGTAAATAAAATTTATGGAAAGAGGGTCAGGTATGAAAAAAGAAAAAATGACGATTGCCCAAAAGAGACGTATGGGAGTTGAAAGATATAACAGAGAGCTTGCGGAAGAAAAAAGGCTTGCGGAAGAAAAAGAGCCTGCATTGGAAGAAGGCGTTAAAAGGCAAAGGGCAGGGGCGACAAAGAAAGCTTCTGTGAAAAAGAGCAAAGACGGAACAGATAAAAAAGAAAAAAGAGAAGGAAAAAAACTGACGAAAAAAGCGAAGTCAATAATATGCATAGTTGTTGCGGCTTTGATTTTGCTCGGAACTGTTGGCGCTGTTTTGATTAACTCGTTTATGAAAAAGGAAATGTTTGGCGGTTACGACGAGGGAAAGTACGGCGAGGTTGTTCTTGATGCAAAGCTTGACGGTGTGTTTACGTGCTTGCTTGTTGTGGCGGATAAGGGCGGCTCTAATACGGATACGATAATTCTTGTTGTTATGAGAGATAAGGGAACAAAGCAAATCGACCTGATTTCTATTCCAAGAGATACGAGAGTGAAAAATCCGTACGGAAATGGTTATGTTAAAATAAATTCGATTTTTGCAAGAAGCGGTTGGAAGCTTAATGCGCTTGTTGAGCAAGTAAGAGCCCTTACGGGTATTCCGATTAATGATTTTATGTTTGTAAATATCGCTGGCGTTAAAAGGACGGTTGATATGTTTGGCGGAGTTGATTTTGACGTACCTATGGATATGGATTATGAGGATCCGTATCAAGGGCTTTATATTCATTTGAAAAAAGGTATGCAGAGGCTCGATGGAAATAAAGCGGAGCAGCTTTTGAGATACAGATATGGATATGCCAATGCGGATTTGGGTCGTACGCAGGTTCAGCGTGATTTTATGATTGCGGCTTTTAAGCAACACGCAAAGGTGGAAAATCTTGATAAGATTTCTAAGTGGTACGAGGAAATGAAAGGATATATCCAGACTAAGATGCAGTTTGAAGATGCGTATGAAATTGCATCTGTTGCGGTAAAGTATGCAGATGAGTTTAAAATTGAGTCAAGAATTTTGCCCGGAACGGTTATAACGGGATACCCTGACTATTTCTACGATGCTGAAAAAATTAATGAGATGGCTAAAGAGCTTGGATTTACAGGTAGGAAGGTTCAATCTACACCAATACCGAATGGCGGCTCAAGTGGTGCATCAATTAATTCAACTGATGACTTGATGACTGAGGATAATCAGGTTGGATTCGGAGAAGATGATGATTTTGAAGGCGCAGATGAAATTATGCCTACTGAGGCTCCTCCTGAAGAAGGTAACGGAGCTTCAACGACTGCCCCTGATGAAAATGAGAATGATGAAGGCGATGAGCCTTCGGACAAGCCTGATAAAACTGAAAAACCGAGCGCTACAAAAAAACCGTCGGATGACGATGATGAGGCTTTGGGCAAGCCAAATGCTACGAAAAAACCTACGGCTACGGATGACGATAAGCCGAGTGCTACAAAAACGCCTGCAACGGCAAAGCCGACTGCGACTCCGAGCGCAAAGCCTACCCAAACCCCAAGGCCGACGCCTACGCCAAAGCTGGGTGAAACTACTGACAGAGGATATCCGGATGGTATTTAACGGGTAAATTTGTAAAAAAATCAAATCTCCAAAATGCGATGAAATATGCGGTTTTGGGGATTTTTGTTTGATGAAAAAATACAAAAACTAAAAAAAAATTAAAAAAAGTGTTGACAAAGGTAAAAAAAGGTGGTATACTAGTCTAGTCGCTTGTGAGAAAACGAGTGCGGCGGTCTTCAAAAGTGGAGGCATTGGACATTGAAAATTAAACAGTATATGAAATAAACACAC
>JAZNSA010000120.1:0-3691 GCA_045590935.1 Clostridia bacterium
GCAAGGGGCACTTTTTTGGGCATCAGAAAAAACGTGCGGAAATTTCAAGGGACATTTTAAAAAGATTGCGTTTTGATAATAAAACTATAGAAACTGTTTTTTTGCTTATAAATAATCACGACGGAAAGTTTGCCGATGATGATAAAAGGATTTTGAGGTGGCTGAGGCGAGTAGGAGTTGAAAATTTTAAACGGCTTTTATGCGTCAAAAGGGCTGACCTTATGGCGCACGAAAAAAATTATGCGAACGAAAAAATTGCTGAGTTAAAAAAGGTTAGCGAAGCCTTAAAATCCGTTTTGGAGAGAAATCTGTGTTACAATTTAAAAATGCTTGATTATACGGGCGAGGATGCAAAAAAGGCAGGCTTTGTCGGAGAAGAAATCGGGTATGTATTGGATTATTTATTAAATTCCGTTATAGACGGAAGATGCGAAAATAAAAGAGAGGCTCTTGATTTGCTTGCAAAGGGTTATTGGGAAAGAAGGTTAATTAAGGATTAAAATATAAAAAAGATATAAAAATAAAAAAATAAAAAAATAAGAATCATAACCACTTAGTATGTGATAAACTGTTATAGCTATTTACCATAAAATTCTCCTTTCTTTTACATTAAGTCCTGAACAAACTTATTGTATCACGATTGGAGAATTTTTTGTATAGCTTTCGATGCGTATTCGCATAGCGGGTGGTTGTGTGTTTCGCACTTTGTGCCCAAGCCACCTAAAGGTATTAACCCAAAAGCCCCCCTTGCCTAAAGTGGGAACAGAATTGCGTAGCAATTCAGGGGGGATTTTTGCATTTGCGGGTGTTATTATCTAAAGAAGATAAGAGGCAAGGGTTTTTTGAGTATAAAAAATTTACCGCAACATATTTTTAATGGTTTTCGGGGTTGTATTATATAAATTTTTAAAATGCATATTAAAATTTCTAAGCGAGCCGAAGCCGCAATCAACGGCAACCTTTGTAACCTTGTTTCCGTCTGCAAGCATAGACAGTGCTTTTTCCATCCGAAACGCTATCAAAAATTCTAAAAAGTTTTGCTTTGTAATCTCTTTAAAAAGGTGTGAAAAATAAAATTTTGAGTAGCCAAGATGCGATGAAATATCCGAAAGCGTAATTTTTTCGCTAAAGTTCGATTCTAAAAAATCGTTTATATCGCTCAAAAAATTAAGATATTTAATTTCATTTTTTTTGGATTCCTCGGAAATTTTTTCGGGCTTCAAAACCCGTATAATCTGAAGAGCAAGCTCGTTTGCATACATATTAACAGCCTGATTGTAGCCGTCCTCGCGTTTTGTGTCCTCAAGAGCGATATTATCAATTATTTTTTTAAACAGCGGATAATATTCGCTCGCATCAGATATAACATTATCAATTTTAAGAAAACGAAGCTCACCAAAGGAAAAAAACTTCATAATATAAACGTGGTTTGAAATGTTTGAAGAAAAGCTATGAATTTCACCGGGCATAACAATACATATATCGCCTTGCGACAATTCACGTTCCCGCCCGTTTATACTTATTGTTGTTTTTCCGTAAACAACATAAACAACCTCAATCTCTGAGTGGTAGTGAACGCTATAGTTAAGATTGAGATTTACAAGATTTATATACGGATAATCCTTTTGGGCTTTATGTACGTTTTCTAAAAATAAATGGTCCATAGTATTTTAAACCTTTCTGAAATTTCGTCTTTGATATTTTATCATAAAATTAAAAAAAACGCAATATCCTTCTTGAAAAAAGCAATAAAAGGTATAGAAAACAGCAAGAAATTGATGTATAATAAATGAGGTAAAAAAATGAGTGAAATTTTTAAGATTGGAAAATAAAGTATGAGGGAGAAAGGTCTTAAAATCCGTTTTCCTTTAAGCATTATAATCCCGATGAGGTTGTTTTGGGCAAGCCAATGAGAGAATATTTGAGGTTTGCGCTTTCGTATTGGCATACTATGTGTGGCGACGGAACAGATATGTTTGGAGTTGGAACGCAGGATAAATCCTTTGGCGAAACAGAGCCGATGGAAATTGCGAAAAAATGATAAAAAGCGATATTATTCAGGAGACGATAGGTGAAAATGCAGAAGAATATGAAAAATATTACGGTGTTTACTCAAATCTTTATAAAAATATGAATGATAGCTTTAAGCAGCTAGCTAAATAATAAGAAAAAAGGAGTTTTGTTATGGATTTTAAACAGAGAGCAAAAGAGCTTGTATCAAAAATGACGCTTGATGAAAAAATGGCGCAGATGAAATATGATGCACCCGCTATTGAGAGGCTTAATGTGCCTGAGTACAATTGGTGGAACGAATGCTTGCATGGCGTTGCAAGAGCGGGAGCGGCAACTGTTTTTCCGCAATCAATTGCAATGGCGGCAAGCTTTAATACAGATTTGATGTTTGAGGTTGCGGATGCAATTTCAAGCGAGGCAAGAGCAAAATATAACGAATATAAAAAATTCGGAAAAACTCAAATTTATCAAGGGCTGACGATGGGGTCGCCAAACATTAATATTTTCAGAGACCCTCGTTGGGGCAGGGGACACGAAACCTATGGCGAAGACCCGTATCTTACGGGAAGAATGGGATCAGCTTTCATTCGTGGATTACAGGGAAACGGAAAGTATCGCAAGGTTGATGCACTCTTGAAGCACTACGCCGTTCATTCAGGTCCCGAAAGCCTAAGGCACGGCTTTGATGCAAAGGTAAGTCAAAAGGATTTGTATGAAACGTATTTGTGGGCATTTAAATATTGCATAGAAAATGCAAGTCCGTCTGCCATTATGGGCGCATATAACAGAACGAATGGCGAGCCTTGTTGCGCAAGCGAAACGCTTCTTAAAAAAATTCTGTGTGATGAATTCGGATTTGACGGATATGTTGTTTCGGATTATGGCGCTATATGCGATATTAATAATCATCATAAGGTTACTGAAAATGAGACGGAAAGTGCGGCCCTTGCGGTAAATAACGGATGTCATATGAACTTCGGAAGTGCATATCAATGGCTAAAAAATGCCGTAGAGCTTGGGCTTTTGGACGAGAAAACTATAACTGAGGCAGTAGAAAAGCTGTTTGAAACTCGATTCAGGCTTGGAATGTTTGACGATGATTGCGAATATGACAATATTGACTATGACGTTGTTGAGTGCGACAAGCATATTGAACTGTCGAGAAAAATGGCAAGAGAGGGCATTGTTTTGCTTAAAAATGATGGTATTCTGCCATTGAAAAACGGAGTAAAAGTAGCTGTTATAGGGCCTAATGCCGATGATAAGTCGGTGCTTTTGGCAAACTACAACGGAACGCCGTCAAAATATACTACGCTTCTGAGAGGAATACAAGAGGCGTCAGAAGGAAAGGTTACGTATGCAAGGGGATGTCATATATTTGACGATGAAATTCCTCCTGAGATGGAGCAACCTTTAAACGAGGCGATTATTGCGGCAAGAAAGGCCGATGTTGTTGTTATGGTTATGGGACTTAATCCGTCGATGGAAGGCGAAGAGGGCGATGGCTTTAACAGCGATATGGAGGGCGACAAAAAGGATATAGAGCTTCCAAATTCTCAAAAGAAGCTCTATGAAGAAATAAAAAAGGTAGGCGTGCCTATTGTATTTGTAAATGTGAGCGGTAGTTGTATTAATCTTTATGAGCAAAACAAGGATTGCAATGCGGTTATTCAATGCT
>JAZNSA010000121.1:0-8266 GCA_045590935.1 Clostridia bacterium
TGCCTGAGTGCTGCGCCTCTAAAAGCTCGTCAACGCTGATTTTTCTTTCTTCAACTTCATATCCCCAATGCTTACAAACATTTATTACGGAATTTCTTGTTATGCCGGGGAGAATACTTCCGTTTAATGCGGGAGTAACAATTTTTCCGTCTATTTTAAAGAAGATATTCATTGCGCCAACTTCTTCTATGTATTTTCTCTCTACACCGTCTAACCAAAGAACCTGAGAAAAACCTTCGTCGTGAGCCTTAACCTGAGCAATAAGGCTTGCAGCGTAGTTTCCGCCTGTCTTAGCAAAACCCATACCGCCTTTCACCGCTCTTACATATTCATCTTCAATCCAAATTCCTACGGGAGCAAGTCCGCTTGAATAGTACGCACCGCTTGGCGAAAGAATTATAATAAATGAATATGTCTTAGACGGAGCAACGCCTAAAAACTCGTCTGTTGCAATTATGAACGGGCGGATGTATAAGCTTGTACCCTCAGTGTGAGGAACCCAATCTCGGTCAACGTCAACAATCGCTTTAACAGCCTGAACAAAATCTTCCTCAGAAATCAGAGGAATACAAAGTCTTTTATTTGTATCGTTTGTTCTCTTTGCATTCATATCAGGTCTGAAAAGATAGATTTCATCGTTTGCACCTCTGTATGCCTTCATTCCTTCAAACATTTCCTGACCATAGTGGAAAACCATTGCGGCAGGTGAAAGAGAAATATTCTCAAAAGGAACAATTCTTGCATCGTGCCAACCCTGACCCTCTGTATAATTCATAACAAACATATGGTCCGAAAAAACCTTTCCGAAGCCAAGATTGCTCTCGTCGGGCTTTGGCTGAGGATTTTTAGTTTTAGTAATTTTGATATCTAACATTTTTATCATTCTCCTTTTTTGTTTCATAAAAATAATTATATAACTTTAAAGTTAATTTGTAAATAGAATAAAAAATTAAAAGCAAGGATTATTAAATTAATTTGCAGTTGATAAGCAGTAAATATTTATTAATTAAGGCTTATTTCGCCTATGCGAAGAAAGCTCATCCTTTAAAATTTTTCCAACGTTTTCTTTCGCACTTCCAAAGGTTGGTCTGCCGTAATTATTAGCTAAGTCAAAATGAGTAATTCCGCAGTCAAATGCCGCAAAACACATTTCTTTCATATTTTCAAAATCATTTTCCGAGCCAAAATTATGCCACATACCGAGAGACACCGCAGGTAGCTTCAAACCGCTGAACCCGCAACGATTATACTTCATTTTTTCATATCGACCATCAAAAGCTGAATATGAAATTTTATCACTTCCTTGTTAATATATGGTACAATTTATATAATACCATTTTATCATACAAAAGTTATGTTGTCAAATAGCGAATAAAATAATAAAATTAAATAAAGAAAAAGGATTTAATATTAAAAAAATACGCATAAGCGTATACGCAACAACGTAAAATGTTTTAAAATAATCTTGAGGTGAGGTAATAAATGGATATTAAAGATGTTATAGAGCAGAGATTTGAACAAATATGCAAAGAGAGAAATATAAAAATTAATGAGCTTGCAAATATTTCAGGAGTAACGCCTTCAACTGCGTATAGTATGATGGATAAAAGACGAAGGGATATATCTATAAGGACAATCAAAAAGTTTTGCGACGGACTTGAAATAACATTGGGAGAGTTTTTTTCAACCCCTGAATTTGATTGTTTGGAGCAGGAGATAAAATAGGTGAAAAAAATATGAAAGTAATGCATAATCTTTACAATAGAATTATAAATTTTATTTTTCCTAAAAAATGTATATTTTGCGGGAAATGTATAAGCTATGATGCATCTGTGCTGGCGTGTGAGGATTGTATGAAAAAATTGCCACTTAAAAAGGGCGGTGAATGTTTTGAGGTTATGGGGAAAAAGGTTTCTTATATCGTGTCAGCCTTTGAATACAGTAAATCAGTCAGAAATGCTATACATAAATTTAAGTTTTCGGATAAGCCGTATTATGCCGATACCTTCACATATTTTATGAACAGAGTGTTAGAGGAGGTGCTGAGGGTTGAAGGCTTTGATATAATCATTCCCGTACCAATCGGCAAAAAACGATTAAAAAAGAGAGGCTATAATCAAGCTGCACTTTTGGCGGATGGGTTAAAATGCGGTGAAACGAAGGTAGATGAAGCCGCTTTAATAAAATTTAAAGATAACGAGCCTCAAAGTATTAAAAATGCTCACGACAGATTTACAAACGTAAAAGGATGCTTTAAATGCACAAAAAACTTAAGCGGAGCAAGCGTTTTGCTTGTTGACGATGTTTGTACAACGGGTGCAACGATTAATTCCTGTGCAGACGAATTACTAAAGAACGGCGCAAGGAAGGTTTGCGCAATAACTGTTGCAAAAACGAATTTCAAAACAATCAGACCTTCAAGTCTGTATTTTTTTAAAAAATAATGTTTAGCCTTGGGAAGAATTTAATTTTACAACCTCTACGCCCGAGTAATACGATTTTAAAATTTCAATAAAATTTTTTCCTTGAGATGCAAGATAATTTGCGCCGTATTGGCTCATACCGACACCATGACCGTTTCCTGTTACATTCATAGTTATTTCAGTGTCAGATATTTCAAAATTAATATTTGTTGAGCGGAGAGAAAAAAGGTTGCGGAATTCCGTTCCGCTTATAATTGTGTTGCCGAAACGAATGTTTATAATCCCTCCTGCACTGCTTCGCTCAATGCTTGAAATAAGTTGGTCAGTATCTGCCCAGGCAAGAGTTTGATATGAGCTTTTGAGCTTTGATTTAAATTCGTCTATGCTAAGCGACAGTGATGAATGAAATTTGGGAGAAAGCTCTTCGCCAAGGCTTGCAACGGACACAAGGTATGGAACGGGTTTTCCCCATACATCAACAGAGCTTTCGGTTTTTCCACTGCTTGTTGAGTGAAAAACGGCATCTACAATTTCACCGTTATAAATCATTATGCAATCCTTTGTTTCAAAGACGCAATTCTTTATTTTGTTGTAGTAAAGGTCGTAATCTGAGCCCCAATTTGCCTTTAGCTGCTCAGGTGTTAAATACGCTTTGCAGTGGGTTGAATCGTTGCAAACAACAGCCCCGTTGTCGTGAGATGAGCCTGAGTTTATTTTGTTTAATATATAGCTTCTTGCGGCAACTGCTTGCGCCTTTAGTGCTTCTTCGTTAAATTTAGCGGGCATTTCTGCGCCAACTACGCCGACAATATATTCTTCAAAGTCAATTTCCAAAACAGCGTTTTGTTCCTTTATATAGGATGTGATTTTGTTTGGCTTTCCAATACCGCTAAAAGTAGAAATTTCGTTATATATGCTATTTTCAATGCTTTCTTTAAGAGTGGATGTGTTCTCCACAGGGACAGAGCTTTTTTGCGAAAAAAGCCAGAAGGCGCATGGTATTGCTATTAAAACAATCGAAAAAAAAGAAAGAACTGCAAATATTTTTTTAAACATAGTTTATTCCTCATTGTTAAGTAATATATATCCAAGTGCAAAAATCAACGGCCAGTCAGGCTCTTTATTGTCTTTTATCAATATGAAAATTAAAAACAGAATAATATAATCGTCTTTACTTATGGAATTAAGCTTGTCAAGTGAAAAAGAGAAAGGCGATTTTTTTTGAGAAGGTGCTTTGCCTTGCGGTGCACTCTTTTTTCCGTATGAAGAAAAGATAGGGTCTTGATATCGGTAGCTTTTGTTTGCCATTAATCTATCTCCTTTTTGTTTGGTTAAAAAATATCGGATATGTCTTTAATGTTATTCAGAAGTGGGGCAAACTTTAATAATGAAATGATTTTTAATGCTTTGTCCACGCTGCTTGTTTTATTCTTGCTAAGGTATGGCTTTAAGGCGAGAAGTAAGTCGCTTCTTGGGTCGGGCTCGCTTTTCAATTTTTTAAAGGTTGTCATAATCTGCATAAGCTTTTGAGGGTCGATATCCGAAAAAACTGAGCTTGTATTTTGAACCTGATTTTCCTTGCTTGAGCTTTGGGGTGAGTTCCCATTATTTGAAGAAGATTCACCCGTAAGCATTTGAAGTGCTTCTGAGATTTTTTCCTTTGCGTTTGGCTCGGACAGAAAGTCTTGTATCATTTCAAGAGCATCGTCTGCATTTGGCATCGCTTTTGCCTCCTTGTGGGATAGGTGTTGTTTGACGATGAATTGTACAAAGTTGCTTTTTTAATAGCAAAATAATCTTATTTATCCCTCATAATTTTCTTGATTTTTTCCTTGTCTATGTTTATATCCTTATTTTTAAGCTTTGAAAGCCCTTTTTTTATATCATCTTTTGAAAGAGAGGAAAAAATATTTAAAACCTTATCTTTATCAATTGAAGATGCATTTTTTAAGATACTGTCGGCATTTCCTGATTTTATAAAGTCTTCTATTTGTTTCTTTGTACTTTCGTCTATATTGTTTTCGTTAATTTTTTTATTCAAAGTAATCACCTCTGCTCCATTATATGATAATAAACAGACAAAAATGCTTGTCTTTTTTTAGTATTTGATAATATTTGCTTTTTTGTATGAGTTTAATACTTGACAAAAAAATGTTTTAGTATATAATTATATTAGGTTAGGTTTGATTTTTTTTATAGAGGGAGGATGTTAATATGGGATTAATTGATAGGATACACAATCTTTTTGGAACGTCTGATATTGGAATAGACTTAGGAACGGCATCTGTTTTGGTCCACGTTAAGGATAAGGGTATTGTTTTGTGTGAGCCGAGCGTTGTTGCAATTGATAAGGATACAGGCAAGCTATACGCTGTCGGCGAGGAAGCGCAAAAGATGCTTGGAAGAACACCGGGAAATATTGTTGCGGTAAGACCGCTAAGAGAGGGCGTTATTTCGGATTATTCAACAACGGAAATGATGCTTAAGTATTTTATTCGTAAGGTTACAAAAAACAGATTGTTCAAGCCGAAAATAATGGTTTGCGTTCCGAGCGGAGTAACAGAGGTTGAAGAAAGGGCGGTTATTGACGCCGCAACGCAAGCAGGCGGACGCCATGTTTATTTGATTGAGGAGCCTATTGCCGCCGCAATCGGAGCGGGCATTGATATCAGCCGCGCGTGCGGAAGTATGGTTGTTGATATAGGCGGAGGAACGAGTGATATTGCTGTTATATCTTTGGGCGGAACAGTTGTAAGCAATTCTATAAAGGTTGCGGGCGATAAGTTTGACGAGGCTATAATAAAATATATCAGAAAGAAGTACAGCGTTGTTATCGGCGACAGAACTGCTGAGGAGCTTAAAAAAGGCATAGGCAGTGTTTATAGAATGGAAGAAGAAAAAACGATGGAGATAAGAGGTCGTTCGCTTGTTACGGGACTTCCTACAACTCTTATTGTTTCGTCGGAGGAAATAAGAACGGCTCTTGACGAGGTTGCAATTCAAATCGTTGATGCTGTTCACAGCGTTTTGGAAAGAACGCCTCCTGAGCTTGTTGGCGATATATCCGAGAGCGGTATAGTTATGACGGGCGGCGGAGCAATGATTTATGGATTAGATAAGCTTTTGATAGAAAAAACAGGAATTAATGTTTATCTTGCGACGGATCCGCTTTGCTGTGTTGCAAAGGGAACGGGTGCATCGCTTGATAATTTGCACGTTTTAAGAGATAGGGCAGCTTGTATGAGAAGTGATTTAGATTAAATTTGAGGAGGAAATTTTATGAAAAGAGTACGTAAGGCGGTTATTCCTGCGGCGGGATTGGGAACAAGATTTTTGCCTGCTACAAAGGCGATGCCGAAGGAAATGCTTCCAATAGTTGACACACCAACTATTCAATATATAATTGAGGAGGCAAAAAATAGCGGAATAGAAGAAATACTTATTATAACAGGAAGAAGTAAAAAGGCGATAGAGGACCACTTTGACAAGGCGTATGAGCTTGAAGCGGAGCTCGAAAAGGGCGGAAAAACAGAGCTTCTTAAGATTTCTCAGGATATTTCAAATATGGCAAATATTCACTATATCCGTCAAAAGGAAGCTAAGGGGCTTGGTCATGCGATACATTGCGCAAAAGCATTTGTTGGCGACGAGCCGTTTGCCGTCCTTCTTGCCGACGATATTGTTGCGGCAAAGAAGCCTTGCTTAAAGCAGCTTATTGAAAAATACGATGAGTGTGGCTCAAGCGTTTTGGGCGTTCAGACTGTTGCACACGAAAATGTTTATAAATATGGAATTATTGCGGGCGAAAAGGTAGGCGACCGTTTTTATAAGGTATCTGATTTGGTTGAAAAGCCAAAGCCTGAGGTTGCTCCGTCGGACGTTGCTATTTTGGGAAGATATATAATAACTCCTGAGATTTTCAATTGCATTGAAGAGACAGGTGCGGGAGCGGGCGGAGAAATTCAGCGTACGGACGCGCTTAAATTGTTAGGAGAAAAGGAAAGTGTTTTTGCTTATGATTTTGAGGGCAGAAGATACGACGTTGGCGATAAAATGGGATTTTTGGAGGCGACGGTTGAGTTTGCGCTGGGCAGAGATGATTTAAAGGACGGCTTTGCGGCATATTTGAAAGAAATTGCATCTAAGCTTTGATTAGACAGCTATAACAAAGGGGAAAATTTGATGGAAGATATAATTTTAAGAGGAGTCAGTGCCGACGGAACGATTAGAATTTTTGCGGCGGATACGACAAAGCTTGTTGGCGAGGCTGTGAGAATTCATAAAACGTTTCCTACTCCTACTGCGGCGCTTGGAAGATTGCTTACTGCGGCATCAATGATGGGATGCATGCTTAAGGGAAACAACGATTCAATTACACTCAGGGTTAAGGGTGATGGGCCAATCGGTGGTGTTGTAGCTGTTGGTGATTCGGATGGAAACGTTAAGGGATATGCCTTTAATCCGGGAGCGGTAGTTGAGCATAAGTACCCGGGGAAGTTAGATGTTTCGGGCGGCATTGGAAAAGGAACGCTGAGCGTTGTGTGTGATTTGGGCTTGAAAGAGCCGTACGTTGCACAAATGGAGCTTGTATCAGGAGAAATTGCAGAGGATATAACTGCGTATTACGCAACGAGCGAGCAGGTGCCATCGGCGGTTGCTTTGGGAGTTTTAGTTGATACTGACGGAAGTGTTATAAAGGCGGGCGGATTTATTTTGCAGCTTATGCCTGACAGTACGGAGCAGACAGCCGAAATGCTTGAAAAAAATCTTGCGGCACTTGCGCCGATAACGACTATGCTTAATGACGGAATGAGTCCTGAGGATATTATTTTTAAAGTTACTGAAGGCTTCGATATGCTTATAAGCAACAAGGAGGCGCACTATCCGAAATACAAGTGCGATTGTAATCGGGATAGAGTTGAAAGGGCGCTTATAAGTATGGGGCAAGAGGAAATGGAAAATCTTATAAGCGAGCAGGGAAGTGCGGAGCTCACTTGTCAGTTTTGTGATAAAGTTTATAATTTTAACGAGGACGAGTTGAAAGAACTCCTAAAACTTTGTAAAAACAAATAAAAATATAGAAAAACGAAGAAAAATTTAGAAAAAATTAAAAATAGTTAGAAAAAGCGACTTATGTTGTCAAGATGGTTAAAAATGATTAAAAATAGCTAAATTTAAAGAAAAATCGTCTTGACAAAGCCGTGAAAATTCTGTATAATAGTCTATGTCGTTTGAAAGAGTGGCAAAATGGGAGTATAGCTCAGCTGGGAGAGCATCTGCCTTACAAGCAGAGGGTCACAGGTTCGAGCCCTGTTACTCCCACCATTTGGCCCGGTAGTTCAGTTGGTTAGAACGCCAGCCTGTCACGCTGGAGGTCGTGGGTTCGAGCCCCATCCGGGTCGCCAAATCACTTTTTGTGAGATAGTTTTTTTGCAGGCTTTAGGTTTGTAAGAGGTAAGCCTCTGTAGCTCAGTCGGTAGAGCAAGGGACTGAAAATCCCTGTGTCGATGGTTCGATTCCGTCCGGAGGCACCAGACTATGCGGGAGTGGCTCAGTGGTAGAGCGTCACCTTGCCAAGGTGAACGTCGCGAGTTCGAATCTCGTCTTCCGCTCCATAGTATTAATACAAAAGGTGCATATAATTGCACCTTTTGTATTAAAATAGTAATAATAATAATTTAATATGGCGCCATCGCCAAGTGGTAAGGCACGGGTCTGCAACACCCTTATCCCCAGTTCAAATCTGGGTGGCGCCTCCATGAAAAAAGACATCCAATGACAGTCCTCAATAAAACAGTATGGGTATTGACGGTCTGTCAAAGGATTGCCAAGAATAAAAGCTA
>JAZNSA010000122.1:0-1941 GCA_045590935.1 Clostridia bacterium
ATTTGTAAAATGATTTCTGAGTATGTGCTAAGATAAAACAGTGGCATCTATTTTATACACTGATTATATAATTGTAAAAAAAAAGGAATAAGAAATAGTTTTTTGTCGCTTTAATTTATTTTTTCTGCAATGCAATTAAAACAAAAAGGAGGAGTTTATTTTGAAATCTACAGGAATAGTGAGAAAAATTGATGAGCTTGGAAGAATTGTTCTTCCGATTGAGCTTCGCCGTACCCTTGATATAGCGGAAAAGGATGCTCTTGAAATTTTTGTTGACGGAAATTTAATTGTTCTTTCAAAGTACGAGCCCTGTTGCTCTTTTTGCGGGGCAACAAACGATATTCTTCTTTTCAAAGGCAAGAATATATGCCACGCTTGTGCAAAGGAATTGCAAAGACTATAATAAAGGACTATAATATTTAAAAGGGCTACAACAACTCGATTTTAATAAATCGTTTTGCTGTAGCCTGATTTTTATGTATATTCTATATTTTATTTGTTCATATCATATAATATCTTCAAGCCGTAAACCGTCAGATTTGGCTCTAAGATATCAATTGCATCGGTTGCTCGTGCAATCAATGATGCCATTCCTCCCGTTGCGATTACTCTTATATCGCCACCGCACATTTCTTCCTTCATCTTTGCAACAATATGCTCGATTTGCCCTGCATAGCCGTACACCATACCCGACTGCATCGAGGACACCGTATGCGTTCCTATAATTTTCTCAGGCTTAACAAGCTCAATTTTCGGAAGCTTTGCCGTTTTTGAAATCAACGCATCCAAAGAAATTTTTATTCCCGGACAAATTATTCCGCCCAAATACGCATTTTCCTCCCCGATTGCACAAAACGTTGTTGCCGTTCCAAAATCAATAATAATCGCTTTTCCTGGATATTTTTTCGTTACTGCTACTGCATTAACAATTCTGTCCGCTCCTACCTCTGCCGGATTATCATACATTATTTTTAAGCCTGTATTAATTTTTGAATTAACAATAAGCGGCTTAGAATTTAAGTATTTATTAACGGCTCTCTCTAAAGAAAACATAACCTGCGGCACAACGCTTGAAATTATAACATCCTCAATTTTTTCAATATCAAGCTTGTAATATTGCAAAAGCTGAGTCAATAGTATTCCAACCTCGTCCGAGCTTCTTTCATACATAGTTGAAATTCTGAAGGTTCTAACAAGCTTTTCTCCCTCGTATGCACCAATAACAATATTCGTATTCCCAACATCTATAACCAATATCATAAAATACCTCTCCCTCATCTTTAAAATTTAACAATCTCAATTTTAAAATTATTTTCAAAAATTTCTATAACTCCATACGTTGCATATCTTCCCGCACAGGCACCCGGGTTTAATAAATAAATCCCATCTCTTTGTTCATAGTGCTCCTGATGAGTATGCCCGAAAATAGCAATTTTGCACCCAAGCTTTGCCGCCTTGTCGCAAAGCTTTTGAAGTCCGCATTTAACCCCATACTCATGACCATGAGTTAAAAATATTTTAAATCCGCAAGCCTCAATTATTTTCTCATCCCTCTCGTGCGACAAAAAGTCATTATTTCCCCTGACATATTCAAATCTAATATCCGAAAAAATATACGACAAATCCTCTGCATCCGAAACGTAGTCGCCCGCATGAATTACCATATCAACATCCTTTTGAGAGTTAATGACAAATATGCTATCATCGCACCTCCCATGCGTATCCGAAAAAACAAGTATCTTAAATCTTCTTTTTGCATTGTTAAAGCAACCCATAAATTAATTTTCTCCCTGCTTATGCATAAGTTTTTCTCAAAAAATTTTTCAAACAAGCCTTAAAACATCCTTAAGCAAACTTAGTCTACCATAAAACATGTATTTGTGCAACATTTTTTTGTTAATTTTAGTTCAAAAACAGTAAAATTTTAAAAAAAAGATAAAA
>JAZNSA010000123.1:0-9615 GCA_045590935.1 Clostridia bacterium
GTTAAAAATGCGATGAATATGCTTGGTTGGAATGTTGGTGATTTGCGTATGCCTCTATGCGACTTAGAGGATGCAAACGCAGTTAAGGTAAAAGAGTCTTTAGTAAATTATGGGCTGAAAGTTGTTAAATAAATAGAAGGATTGATTACTTATGACAAAGATTATTTTAAGCGGTTGTAACGGAAAGATGGGTCAGGTTATAACGAGAATTGTTTCCGAAACGCCAAATACGGAAATCGTTGCAGGAATAGATATAAATAATGTAGCATTAAATAGCTACCCTGTTTTTAAAAATCCTTTTGAGGTTGATGTGTGCGGTGATGTTATCATCGACTTTTCGCATCCTGATTGCCTTGAAGGTCTTCTTGGATATGCAAAGCAAAAAAAGATAGGTGCCGTTATTGCAACAACAGGCTTAAATGATGCGCAAAAGCTTATGTTAAATGAAGCGTCGAAAGAAATTCCTGTTTTCTTTAGCGCAAATATGAGTCTTGGAATAAATCTTATTATAGACCTTGCTCGCCGTGCGGCGAAGCTTTTGGAAGGTAGCTATGATATTGAGATAATTGAGAAGCATCACAATCAGAAAATTGATGCACCAAGCGGAACTGCACTTGCAATTGCGGATGGTATAAGCGAGGTTTTAAAGGAAGCTCCTCAATATGTATACGACAGACATTCCTCAAGAAAAAAGCGTGGCAAAACAGAAATCGGGCTTCATGCTGTGCGTGGCGGAACGATAGTTGGTGAACACGAGGTTATCTTTGCAGGTAACGACGAGGTTATTGAGTTAAAGCATCACGCCGCTTCAAAAGAGGTTTTTGCGGTCGGTGCAGTTAAGGCGGCAATGTTTTTGAACAAAAAAGAACCAAAAATGTATAATATGAATGACCTTGTAAAAAGCATTATATAACCAAATTTTTTAAAATTAAAAGTCGGGCTTTGCAATTCAGCATCAGCCCGACTTTTTGTAAGCTTTAGTAATTATTTATTTTGCAAATCCAAAATTTCGTCCAATAAGAAATATTCATATCCGTTCTTCTTAAGTGTTTCATACATTACAATATATTTTTCTCTTGTTTCAGGCTGATACGAAAAATAATCAGGATATGTGTACTGCTCGTGTGTTGTACAGCATACATATTCACTATCCATCTTAGGAGTCAAGAGCTTTTACAATAATATGATACCTATATCTCTCCCAGCCCCCATACTATCAAGAAGCGTTGCGTCCATATCAAAAATCGCACCCGTTAAACTCATATTCATCTTCCAAAAAAACAAATAATTAAAATTATCTTACAATTTCAAACTGCTCGTCTTCATTTAAATCAACAACTGTGCAATCATTAGCGTATGTACACTCAGGAAGAATGATAAGTGCTGTCAATAAATCATTGTTGGCAGGAAGCGGTGCCAAGTGCCAAATTGCAGAATTCATCTTAACAAGAGTGTTTTTTGGAACGATAAAAGCCTGAACATAATCCGTTACAGGCACACCTGCAGATGCGGGTGCGCAATGCAATATCATATCATCATCAAGCGGCATAATCATTTCCCACGTTGTTGTATGATACTCCTGTTGAGTAATAATCATTTTTTCAGGTTTTTTTACAACTATTGGCGAACAACCTATTCTATGGTTGCTATCTGCTACAACTCTGTCCGGGAAAAACTTGTGAATTTCTCCGCAAAGCGCATAGCCCTTTGGCTCAGTCATAGAATAAAACTGACCAAACTGAGCAAAATCATCATTGTTTATTAATTTAGCTTTTATTGTTTTCATATATATCTTCCTCCAAAAATTATTTTCGTTTATTATTTTTTTCCGTTTTCGGCTTCAACGTTATCAAAACAACTTCTTTTCTGTTGAAAATTCTAGGAAACCATCTTGGATTTGAGCTAACGCCTCTGCCCACAATATGCACAACATTATCGTTATGCTCATATTTTCCTCCGCAGTAAGGCGGAAAAAAGCCTGCATGTCTGCTGTATAGTCCATTTAAAATATAAGGAATACGAACCTGCCCTCCATGAGTATGTCCCGATATTATAAGGTCAAAATTACCATTTAAATATTCATCAATAAAAAACGGGTTGTGTGCAACTAAAACATTAAAATCACTGCCATTTTTTGAAAATTTTTCAATGATAACATCTTTCAAGCTTTTTTCTGCTTTTTTTTCACTGCCGTATGTGTGTTCATCAAAAATCCCACAAATGAGCAGACTGTTTTTTTCAATTAAAACTTTTCTGCTCTCAGCGTTTAAAACGCAAATCCCACTTTTTTCAACAGCATCAACAATTTCATCAATATCTCCTCGCCTGAATTCGTGATTTCCTGTAACATAAAAAGTCAAAATATCTTTCTTTAAGCTTTTCAAAAAAGCAAGCGCACCGTCATTTTTCCTTTTTGCATCAAAAATATCCCCGCCAAGAACAACAATATGCGGCGACGTTTCATATATTCTGCAAAGCAATTTTTCAAAATTATTTTTTTGATATACACTATGCAAATCGGAAACAAAAACAATCCTGACTTCGCTTGTTATCTTATCGCTGAAAACCTCATACTTTCTTGTTATAGTTTTGCTGTAGCAAGCGATACACGCAATACAAATAAGCAAAAGGCAACAGATTATATATATTATCATTTAATCCTTCCAATCAACATATTCTAAATTAACCAAAGCAGGGCATTCAATATGTTTTTATAATGTTTTATAACTAAATCAGGGATACATAGCAAATAAAGCCATATATCCCCAATTAAGTTTATAAATTATTCGCAATCGTCGCAAGCCGAGCAATCTCCATCACATTCAGGAAACTCAAGCTCGATTTCTTCATCACAATTCGGACAAACGATAGGCTTGTCATCATCAAAGAAATCATCATCAATATAAATTGTTTCATGACATTTCGGACATTCAACCTCAAAATACTCAAAGTCATCCTCATCGTCATAATAATCATCGTCATCTTCATCAAATACGATATCTTCAACCTCTGACAAATCTTCATCAATTGCTTCAACCTGGTCGAACAAATCATCCTGGTCTGCAGCTAAATCATAGATCGCCTCTGCCATCTCATCAAGGCACTCAATAATCTTAACTAAAACCTTACCCTCGTCGGACTTTTCCTCAATTTTTAAACCATCAGTCAAACCCTTAAGATAAGAAACGTTTTTAATCAAATCTTCCATTTTAACCTATCCTCCTTTTTATTTTACGGCAAAATCGCCATATCACGTATTATGTGTTATACACGAGCCATATATTCTCCTGTACGCGTGTCAATTCTGATGACATCTCCCTCGTTTACAAACAAAGGAACAAAAATTGTTGCTCCTGTTTCAACAGTAGCCGGCTTTGTTACGTTTGTTGCAGTATCGCCTTTAACGCCCGGCTCAGTTTCAGTAACAGTCAACTCAACGAATGTTGGAGGCTCAATACCAAATACTGTACCTTTGTAAATCAAAAGACGAACAACCATATTCTCCTTTACAAACTTAAGCGCATCACCAAGCTGGTCTGCGTTTAGCGGGGAAAGCTCGAAAGTTTCCTGGTCCATAAAGTAATACAAATCACCATCGTTATAAGAATACTCAACATCCTTACGCTCAATATGAGCCTTAGGCATTTTTTCAGTTGGTCTGAAAGTTTTTTCAATAACACCGCCTGTTATTACATTCTTCAATTTTGTTCTTACAAATGCTGCTCCTTTACCCGGTTTAACGTGCTGAAATTCTACAACCTGAAACACGTTGCCATCAAGCTCAAAAGTTACACCGTTTCTAAATTCACCTGCTGTTATCATAAGTTAATACCTCCAAAAAAATATCTTACCCTTATATTGTATATGAAAATTAATAAAAATACAAGTCTTTTTTTAAATAATTATCAAATTTTTTTCAAATTTGGTTAAAATTTCTCCATTTTGACCGCAAATTACGACTAAATCCTCAATTCTTACTCCAAATTCACCATCTATGTATATGCCCGGTTCAATTGTTACGAGCATATTATCTTCCAAAACCGCATCACTTCTTGGCGAAAGAGTTGGTTTTTCATGAACTTTTATTCCTACTCCGTGTCCTAAAGCGTGTCCAAATTCTTTTCCGTAGCCATAAGAATTTATAATATCTCTTGCTGCCTTATCAACGTCAGAGCATCTTTTTCCGCTTTTTGCGTTTTTCAATCCCTCAAGCTGAGCCTCTAAAACAATGTCATAAACCTTTTTCATTTTGTCAGTAGCAAAGCTATACGCAACAGTTCTTGTCATATCCGAACAATATCCGCCAACCTTGCACCCAAAATCAAACGTTATAAAATCGCCCTTTTGGATTTTCTTATCCGTAACAATCGCATGAGGCATCGCTGAATTTTTACCCGATGCAACAATCGTATCAAAGCTTATCGCATCTGCTCCGTTTTTCTTAGCAAAATACTCAAATTCCAAAGCAAGCTGCTTTTCTGTTACATCTTCACAAACAAGCTTTAAAACATTTTCAAAAGCTTTTTCAGCTATGCTTGAAGCTTTCTTTATCTTACTGATTTCATCTTCATCCTTAACTTCTCTGTCTGAAAACAAGCTTGCCGCATCCTTAAATGAAACGCCTGAAAGTTCCTCACTCAGCTTGCAATATGCCTCGTATGTAATATAGTTGTTTTCTATATAAACTACTTTATATTCGCTACCAAACGCATCCTTTAAGCCGTTTTTAATATCATATATCTCAAAATCCGTCGCTTTAATCTTTGCATCTAAAACATATCTAAAATCAGTTATCAAAACGCACCTTTTGCTTGAAATAATAAGCGAACCCTCGCCCGAAAAACCACTGTAGTAAAAAACATTTTCAGGGCTTTTTATATAAATACATTCGTCGCACTCTAAGCGTTGCAACAACTTCAAAACTCTGCTATTCATACCTTTATTCCTTCAATTCATCAAAAAAGTGCCATAACTGCCAAAACGTATCCAAGCTTACCCATTCCCGCAATCTGCCCCTTGCAAACAGGCGCAATAACTGAAGTATGCCTGAATTCTTCTCTTTTATATACATTTGAAATATGAACCTCAATAAAAGGAATATTAACAGATGAAATGGCATCTCTTATTGCTATGCTATAATGCGTGAATGCCCCGGGATTTATAACAACTCCGTCATAGCTATTCATAGAAGTGTGAATTTTATTGACAATCTCACCCTCTATATTGCTTTGAAAAAAGTCTATTTTAACATCTTTTTCAGAAAATTCATTTAAAATATATTTATTTATATCATCAAGCGTTTCTTTTCCGTAGATATCAGGCTCACGCTTTCCGAGCATATTAAGATTTACTCCGTTTATTATAAGTATTCTTTTCAAATTAAACACCTCTAAAGTTAAAATATATTGTATGAATTAATTATTAAATCGCAAATCTGCAGTGGGCTTAAATTATCAACCGAAATTCTAAAATCATTATTATCATAAAAAGGCTTTCTGTATGCCATTTTTTCAGCAATATCTTCTTTTGTTGAGTTATCCAGAAGAGGTCTTCCAACGCTTAGTCCTTTTCTTTCCAAAATCGTTTCAAGACTAACGTCTAAAAAGAAAACAATACCATTTTTTCTTAAATTGTTGATATTTTCGACATCCAAAACTACTCCGCCGCCTGTCGCAATTACCACTGATGTCATATCCGAGATTTCTTTTATACATTGCTTTTCAATCTTGCGAAACTCACACTCACCATATTTGTCAAAAATTTCCGAAACAGACATATTAACCTTTTCTTCAATATACGTATCACTATCAACAAATTTGAACCCAACCTTTTTTGCAATTGCATCTCCGATTGTAGATTTTCCGCTACACATAAACCCCGTTAATACAATGTTTTTCAAAAACCAAACACCTCTCGTCTGATATCGTAGAATATATTATGGTCTATCTTCTCGCCAACAAAAAGCTCATAAGCAACAATGCCCTGATAAATAAGCATACCAAGCCCATTTATTACATTTCTCGCTCCTGCTTCACGCATTTTTTTTAAAAACACCGTTTCGGGTGGATTATATATCATATCAACCGCATCAGTTTTATTATCTACAAAGGAAAAATCACTTATCGGGCAATCTCTGTTATCGCCCATTCCTACAGAAGTCGTATTAATAACAATGTCGTAATGAATTTTATTCAAAGCAGTACAAACTCTCTTGCCTGTTTTTTCAAACACAAAATCCGAAAGCTCCTCTGCCCTGCTTTGCGTTCTGTTTAAAACAGTTATGCTCTTAGCTCCCTCGTTAAAAAACTTTATGCAAACAGGTCTGCAAGCTCCGCCTGCCCCCAAAATTAACAAGTCTTTACCCTTAATCTCAATCCCGCCGTTTACAAGAGACAAATAAAATCCTTCCGCATCGGTATTATAACCGACAAGCCTCCCATTCTTGTTCACAACGGTGTTCACAGAGCCATAATCTTCCGCTTCCTTTGAAATTTCATCAATATATTTTACTACATTAAGCTTATGGGGCGCAGTAACATTAATACCACTGATATTAAGTGCACGAACGCCCTCAATAGCTTTTTTTAAATCACATTCATCAACGTGCATAGCAAAATACAGATAATTCTTATTTAGCTTTTCGGATATATAATTATGCATCTTCGGCGAAAACGAATGGTCTATAGGTGCTCCGATTATCCCTAATAGCTTTGTATGTCCGTTAACCTCTAGCATATTAATTTCTCCTAAAATTACTCATGAACAGAATAGTTAGGCGCTTCTTTTGTAATTTGAATATCATGAGGATGACTTTCTTTTAAGCCCGCACCCGTTATTCTGATAAACTGTCCGTTTTTCTTAAGCTCAGGGATTGTCTTTGTTCCGCAATATCCCATACCTGAACGCAAACCACCCAAAAGCTGGAATACAGTCTCAGACAAATCACCTTTGTATTCAACACGTCCCTCAACACCTTCAGGAACAAGCTTCTTAGCATCCTGCTGGAAGTAACGGTCTTTACTACCTTCGTTCATAGCACCAATTGAGCCCATACCACGATAAACCTTAAAACGTCTTCCCTGATAAAGCTCAAACTCTCCCGGACTTTCAGTACATCCGGCAAACAAGCTACCAAGCATAATAACGTCTGCACCTGCGGCAATCGCCTTTGTTAAATCTCCTGAATATTTAATACCTCCGTCAGCAATAAGAGGAACATTTTTCTTCTTTGCAACTTCAGCCGCATTCATAATTGCAGTTATTTGAGGCACACCAATACCCGCAACAACACGAGTTGTACAAATTGAACCCGGTCCGATACCAACCTTAACAGCATCAGCACCCGCTTCAATTAAATCTGCAGCGGCAGAAGCCGTAGCAATGTTTCCCGCAATAACATCCAAATGAGGGAATGCTTCCTTAACCTTCTTTAATGACTTCATAATATTTGCACTATGACCATGTGCAGAATCCAAAACAACAACGTCAACATTAGCCGCAACCAACGCCTCAACTCTATCTAAAACGTCATTTGTTACTCCAATTGCCGCACCTGCAAGAAGTCTTCCCTGGTCGTCTCTTGCAGAGTTTGGATACCTTACTGCTTTTTCAATATCCTTAATAGTAATAAGACCTTTAAGCATCATATTTTCATCAACAAGAGGAAGCTTTTCAACTTTATACTTGCGTAAAATCTCCTGTGCCTGTTCAAGAGTTGTTCCAATTGGGGCAGTTATAAGATTTTCCTTTGTCATAGACATATAAATCGGTTTTGAAAAATCCGTTTCAAAACGAAGGTCTCTGTTTGTAATAATACCAACAAGCTTTCCGCTTTCAGTTATCGGAACACCCGAAATTTTATATTTTCCCATAAGAGCATCGGCATCTTTTAATGTATTATTAGGACCGAGGCTGAACGGATTAACTATAACACCATTTTCACTTCTCTTAACCTTGTCAACTTCAATACTCTGTTGCTCAATAGACATATTTTTATGAATTATGCCTATACCACCCTCACGTGCCATAGCAATTGCCATATTTGATTCTGTAACAGTATCCATCGCCGCACTGATTAGAGGAATATTAAGCTTAATCTTACTTGTAAGATTTGTTGAAAGCTCGATATCTCTCGGTATAACTTCAGATTTTTGTGGAACTAAAAGCACGTCATCAAATGTTAATCCTTCAATAATATTCATTTTCTAATCTCCTTTTCTTCTTTCGTATTTTTTATATAAATTTTTTATAAAGCTTATTTATTCAAGAAATGATTTTTAACTGTTTCATACGCCATTTTCTTTGGCGTAAAATGAACGTATTCTATAAAAAATCTGCTTATATATTCCATCTCAATTTTTAATCTTGATGCGCTAAATCTTCCAAACTATTCTCTTTTCTATATTCATTTAGATTAATTATACATTATTTGATATAAAAAGTCAACAGTTTTGCCCGAATTATAGGCGTTTTTATAAATATTACAGCAATCTTTTTAATATTGCTTCAAGCTCAGTGCCGCTTTTTGCATTATTAACCTCACGTCGTGCTGTTGCAGAGTTCTTCTCGCCCTTTAAATACCAAGCGGCGTGCTTCCTTGCCTCGCAAACAGCTATATGTTCCCCCTTATATTTAACCATAAGCGCAAATTGCTCTAAAATTATTTCAATTTTTTCCTCAAGCGTTGGAAAATAAGATATTTTCCCATATTTTGAAAGCTCGTTTATCTGCCTGAAAATAAATGGATTTCCAAGCGCTCCCCTAGCTACCATAACAGCACTGCATCCCGTCTGCTCACGCATTTTAAGCGCATCCTCGGCAGTAAATATATCTCCGTTTCCTATAACGGGAATTTTCAAAGCAGAAACAACCTTTGATATAATGTCCCAATCGGCTCTGCCTGAATAATATTGCATTCTTGTTCTCCCGTGAATTGCAACTGCATCTGCGCCGCCTGCCTCCGCTGCCTTTGCCGCTTCAACTGCATTTATATTATCCTCATCCCAGCCTTTTCGCATTTTGACAGTTACAGGGACATTAGAATTTCTCTTAACGCTTTTAACAATCTTATAAATTTTATCTGTATCACGCATAAGGGCGCTCCCTTCCCCATTTTGCGCAACCTTAGGAACAGGACAGCCCATATTTATATCAATCATACACGCTCCGCCCGATATAGCCTTTGGTGCAATTTCTCCCATTATTTCAGGCTCACTGCCAAATATCTGAACGGCAAATGGCTTTTCACATTCCTCACCAAAAATCATTTTTTCCGTCTTTTTATCATTATATAAAAGAGCTTTTGCGCTAACCATTTCCGTATAAACAAGCCCACACCCGAATTTTCTGCAAATTTGACGAAAAGCCGAATCTGTAACACCTGCAAGCGGCGCTAAAAAGACTTCATTTTCAAATTCCAAATCTCCTATTTTCATATATAACTCCCATAATTTTATAAATTTTATCCTTTTTAATATAGAAAAACACGGGAAAGAAAAAAACTTTCCCGTCTCTTACATTATTAATCAAAACACATCATTTTTTATAACATCCTCGTACGTTTCACGGCGAACCAAAACTCTATCCTCACCTTTTGAAACCGCAACAACGCACGGA
>JAZNSA010000124.1:0-3525 GCA_045590935.1 Clostridia bacterium
AATGCACATACGCTCGATTGGAGCGGCAACGCTTGGTTTGCGGGAAAAATAACGGCAAATGGGATAAATCTTAATACAGAGCTTGAAAAATTAAAAAACAATATTAAAATTATTAATTCGCTCGAGGAAGCTGATGATATAGATGCTGGATTGTATTTAGTTAAGCGAAGTTTTGTCGAGGTTTTTAAGCCAGATTATAGTTGGTGTGACTATAATGGATATGGAATTTTGATTTCTACATACTACAAATTTTTCAGCTCTGGAGCGTACAATGAAGGCGGATTTTATCAAACGCTCTATGATTGGAACGGAGTTGTTATGAAGAGGGAAAATTATGCATATCAAGGTTGGGGAGAATGGTATGAATATGTTCCAACGCCAACAGTTTTGCAACAGTCAAGAATATCCAACCCCAGCGGAAATGTTACAACGTATACGTTTGAAGTCGGAAAAAGTACATCACCTGAAAAAGCGTATAAGCTTGAACACAAAACGACGTCTGTAATAAATTTTAAGTTTCAAGCTGTTGACCAGTCAAGGGATGATTTTGTTTCTAAGATTACAATATACTTTAAAGCTAATGTGGATAGCGCAATTAATTGGGAAAGTTCGGTAACGTTTAAAGACGGAGTTGTTCCGTCGATTGAAGCAAATGAATACTATAGAATTTTTGCAGAGTATCATCCAATTATGAAAAAATGGGCGATTGAGGTCATTAGAGACAAGGCTGCAGCATAGGATAAATAGAAAGGAAGGAAAATATGTTTTATAAAATAGTTGATAATAGTTTGGAAAAATGTCCTAAAAATGGTGTTTTAAATGATGGAACAGCCATTTCAAATATGCCGCTTTACTTTGAAGTGTTTGAGGATGAGGCAAATAAAAATGGATATTATAAGCTTAGTGTTGGAATTGATGATTCAACTTTAAACGAAAAAAAGGGAACGTATTTTTTGGATAATGGATTTATTAATTTCAAAGAAGGGGATGAAGAAAATGGAGATTGACAAAACGTATGTATGTAATAAGACGAATTATCGTGAAAAAAGGAAAGATTCAATTAAATACATAGTTATTCATTATGTCGGAGCGAGTGGCTCGGCAAAAGATAACGCCATTTACTACAGCCTTACACAAAATATAGGCAGTTCTGCACATTATTTTGTTGGACACGGAAGCGAGAACGGAAAAATTTATATGAGTGTACCTGAGGAAAGTTGTGCTTGGCATTGCGGTCATGACAGTGGAGGAAGATATTATCACGATACTTGCAGAAATGATAATTCAATTGGCATTGAGATGTGTTGTCATTTAGATAGTAAAGGAATGTGGTATTTTGATGAAGAGACGGTTAATAGTGCAATTGAGCTTGTTAAAAGCTTGACATCAAAATACTTAATACCTATTGACAATGTTTTAAGGCATTATGACGTAACAAACAAAATTTGTCCTGCACCATTTGTTAATAATTCAGACTTATGGAAAAAATTTAAGCTTAATGTTGAAAAATCGAGCGAGCTTGAGAGCATAAATGATATTGTTTGGGAGCTTTGGTCAAGGAAAATTATCACAGATAAAGAGCTTTGGCTAAAGAAATTAAAAGAAGATATAAATTCATATTATCTTGCTAAAAAAACAGCGAATTATATCAAAAATATGAGAGGTTAAAATTAGCGGCAACGCCTTTGAAACATAGTGTTCAAGGCGTTGCTTTTTTAAGCGTTTGTGTGTAATGCAAATGTAATAAAATATTTTTAGAAAAGGTATTGACTATTTTTTAAAATTTGATATCATAAAGGGGATGTATAAATGATTTCAAAGGAGAAATGTATATGGGAGAAATACTAAAAAAGTATTTTTATAACAAGGATGAGCTTACCGAAAAAGAAGTTAAGTTTGCAAAAAAAGGGTTTGTTATTGATGCGGTTTGCGAAAATTGCTCTGCAAACTGGGCGGGTGGTACGTATTTTGTAGGGCTTTTAGCTTGCTTGGGGGCAAGCGAAGCAACGAGCAGTTTTATTATGTCGCTTGGAATTATTGCTTCGGTTTGTCAGCTTTTGACTCCTTATATAATGAGAAAAAGGAGCTTTAAAAAGCCGCTTGTTTACGGGTGTAAGTTTTTTATGAGACCTGCTATGGCGTTTGCGTTTTTTTTACCGTTTATTTTCGGAAGAAGTATGACTTCAATAGTCTTGGCGGCAATTTGTTATTTTTCTATGAATGCGGCGGCAAATATTTCATCTGCTCCGAGTAATATATGGCTTATGGATTGCATAGAAAAAGGCGGAAGGGCGGGAAAATATTTCGGAATTAGATATGGAATTATACATATTACGTTGGCGATTGCGTTTTTTGTTGCGGCGTATATTACAAGAACGTATTCAGGGGAACGAGAGGGTTATTCGTATCTTGTTTTTGGAATTCTGGCTATGGTGATATGTATAGGTTCGTTTGTTGTCTTGTTTTTTATAAAGGAGCCTTATGTTAAAAAAGAGCCTGAAAAGGTTAATCTCTTGAAAGAGTTTAAAGAGATGGTTGTTTCAAAAAGATTTCGCAGTTTTTTTGTTTATGGATTGATTTTTGATTTCGGCAATCAAATAGGCGGTCTTATTTCGGAAATTTATCTTATTCAAAGAATGGGGATAGGGCTTGAGTTCTTGTCGTACAGGACTGTTGCTGACTTGATTTTGCGTTCAATTTTGAGCTTTGGCTTCGGAAAGCTTGGCGACAGAATTGGAATGAAAAAGGTTTTACAGATATGCGTTGCCGTATGGTCGATTAATTGGCTTTGCTATGCATTTATGGATACATCTAATGTTTATGTTCTGGTTATTATAACAGTTTTTCTTTCAGCAATAACAAACGGAGGACACGGGCTTGCAAGCCAGGTTTATATGTTTGAGTGTATGCCTGAAGAAAAGAGAAGTTCGTTTCTTGTTTGCAGAAGCTCGCTTTCTCTTTTGATAAACTACATAATAAGCCTTTGTGTAACGTTCTATCTGTCAAGAACGGAAAGCTTTAGCTTAAATATGATAGGACATACATTTGATAATATGAATGTCTTGTTTATAATAAGTACTATTTTTGTTGCAGCGTCGGTGTTTGTATTGTTTATAAATTTTGATAAAAGCAAAGAATAAAAAAGAAATGAAAAATAAAAGCTATAGCTGAATTTGTATCGGCTATAGCTTTTATTGTAATTTTACTTTTCGGCAGTTTCGATTGAAAAGTCGTAAAATCTGTTTATTTCTTCACAAGCATCAATTTCGACGTGCATTTACTTTGGCATATCAGGTATATGCACGAAGGTTTCAACGCCGAGAGCTTCTGCACATAATCCGTTTTCCGTAATTTTTACCTTTAAAAGGTGGGGAGTATTAAGTGGAACGTCGAATCTTAAAGCTGAAATTAATATCCGATTTTTCGTTGCTTAGTATACTGATATTTTCAAAAGCACAAGCAAAGTCCCTATTGTTGTCTACTGCAAGGTTTTTTAGGTAAGCTTTCGGGTGTAATTCAATATTG
>JAZNSA010000125.1:0-5011 GCA_045590935.1 Clostridia bacterium
GCTGAAAGGTATAACATAATAGCTTTTTGTCCTGAGGTGGAAGGTGGCTTGAAAACGCCTCGCCCACCCGCAGAAATTCAAGCAGGCAAAGTTGTTAACGCCGATTTTGAGGATGTCAGCGAAAACTATATAAGAGGTGCACAAGAGGCTCTTAAAATTGCTCTTGAGCAAAACTGCAAGACGGCAATTTTAAAGGCTAAGAGCCCATCTTGCGGAAAGGGCGAAATTTATGACGGAACATTCTCAAAAACACTGACTTCAGGCAACGGAATAACTGCCTCACTTCTTTTAGAAAATGGAATTGAAGTTTTTTCAGAAAATGATATTGATTTATTATAAGCTTATGCGGTCTTTAGACCGCAATGAATTGCCTTCGGCATGAATTGAAATCATGGATTTCATGAATTGAGCCTTACAGCTCATGAATTGCACCTTCGGTGCATTAAGGCAATTCAATTCATGGAGCGATAGCGAGAATTCATGATGGAACATCAATTTATGACAACGGAGTTGTCAATTCATTAAATTTTATTGGCATCCAGATTATAAAGTCTTTATATAAAAAAGATGCATCACACCATGATATGCACCACTTGAAGCATCTTTTTATTTCTTTCTCTAATTTCTTATTCTAATTTTTCCAAGAATCAATAGTTAAATTTTCAGGCAAAACGCTCGGCTTTGTCTCACCCTCCTTAAGCATAATATTATGTCCAACATCATATCCGATTTCACAAAGCTTTTTGTAAATATAATTTCATATATTTTACCACATTATCCCCTATAGTCAAACTAATTTTTATAAAAAACCATACAAAAATGCTAAAAAGCAAAAATAATTTTTAAAATTGTTGACTTAATCTCATTAATATGGTAAAATGAGATAGTCTACTGTGAAGGTGTGTAAGTAGGTTGTCGTTTAGCTTTAGAGAGCGGGTATCTTGGGCTGTGAGTATCCGTAGCATTGGCGGCAAGTGAATTTCAGCATCTGAGTGGTTTGCGAAAGTCATTTTGATATAAGCAAAGCGTGTTCGCGCGTGCAAAAGCGAAAAAAAGAGCAAAGCCGTTTGGTTTTGAAATTGGGTGGTACCGCGGGTATATCTCGTCCCTTTTAAGGGGCGAGTTTTTTTAATATAATTTATGAAAGGATAAAAAAATATGTCTGATAAAATTTTAGAAATCAAACAAGAATTTTTAGGTGAACTGGAAAATGCATCCGATATTTCTATATTGGAAGGCATCAAGGTTAAATATCTTGGCAAAAACGGATTGGTAAGCTCGTTGATGAAGGATATGAAATCGCTTTCTGCCGAAGATAAAAAAACCTTTGGTCAAAATGTTAACATCTTAAAAAATGATGTTTCAAATCAAATTACTGAAAAGTATGAAGAGCTTCTTAAAAAGGCTGTTCAGGCTAAAATTGATAGTATGGAAAGCTTTGATATGTCTATTCCTGCTAATCTTGACAGAGGCTCATATCATCCTATAACATTAGTGCAGCGCAGATGCGAAACAATATTTAAGTCTATGGGCTTTACAGTTGAGGAATACAGCGAGGTTGTTACGGACTATGAGTGCTTCGAATCGTTAAATATTCCTAAGCATCATCCCGCTCGTGATATGCAGGATACCTACTATCTTGAAAATGGTCAGCTTTTAAAGTCGCAGACCTCTGCTGCTCAAAATGCGATATATAAAAAATATCGTGATTCTTTAATAAATGAAGGAAAGCCGATTAAAGCAATTTTCCCCGGAAGATGCTTTAGAAACGAAGCAACAGATGCTTGTCATGAAAACACCTTCTTCCAGATGGAAGGTATGATGGTTGATAAAAATATTTCAATTTCAAATTTAATATTCTTTATGAAAACAATGCTTTCAGAGGTTTTCCAAAAGGATATTAAGGTTAGGCTTCGTCCGGGATTTTTCCCGTTTGTCGAGCCTGGCTTTGAGCTTGATATAAGCTGTTTGATTTGCGGCGGCGAGGGTTGCCCTTCTTGTAAACATAGCGGTTGGCTCGAGCTTTGCCCTTGCGGAATGATTCATCCTGAGGTGCTAAAAGCGGGCGGAATTGACCCCGAAGAATATACAGGCTTTGCATTTGGTCTTGGTTTAACAAGGCTTGCTATGATGAAATACGGAATAAAGGATATAAGAGATTTCAATAATGGTAAGTTAAAAACTCATTTGCAATTTACCGATGATGAATAATAGGAGGGAAAAATATGTTTTTATCGATGAACTGGATTTCGGATTATGTTGATTTATCCGGATTAGATAAGTTAAAGCTGATTAACCAATTTTCGCTTTCAACGGCTGAAGTTGAAAATGAAATTCAATTTAAGGGGCAAGATATAAGCGGCATTGTTGTTGCCGAAATCAAAGAAATAAGCGACCATCCTGAGTCAAAAAAGCTTCACCTGCTAAAGGTTGATGCGGGCGACGGAAAGCTTACAGACGTTGTTTGCGGTGCACCTAATGTAAGAGTTGGAATGAAAACTGCTTTTGCTAAGCTCGGTGCTCAAATCGGCGATATAACAATTGCACCTCGTGAGCTTGCAGGTCATACTTCTCACGGAATGTGTTGCTCGGAAAAGGAACTTGGTCTTAGCGATTCGCACGAAGGCATTATGGAAATAACAGATGACGTTGCTTTGGGAACAGATTTAAAGCAAATATATCAAATCGACGATATTGTTTTTGAGGTTGACAATAAATCCTTAACTAACCGCCCCGACCTTTGGGGTCATTATGGCATTGCAAGAGAATTTGCAGCTCTTACAGGCAGAGAATTAAAGCCTTTGGACGTTATTGATTTGGATGAGTATAAAAACCTTCCAAAAATTGATATGAAGATTGAAGATAAGCTTTGCCAACGTTATTCCTGCTTAAAGGTTAAAGATATTAAAACGTCAACAAGCCCCGTTAATATGAGAATAAGACTTTTCTATTGCGGAATGAGAGCGATTAACTTTCTTGCGGATATAACAAACTATATCATGCTTGAAATGGGTCAGCCTATGCACGCATTCGACTCAAGAAAAATCGAAAAAATAAGAATAAAGAAATTCGATAAACCTTTTACATTTAAAACGCTTGACGGAATAGAAAGAAACATTGACGAGAATACACTAATGATTTGCAATGGTGATACTCCTGTTGCAATTGCGGGTATAATAGGCGGTCTTGATTCTGAAATAGTTGATGATACAACAGAGCTTACTCTTGAATCAGCAACATTTGACCCCGTTTCAATTCGTAAGTCTACAGTGCGTTTAGCACATAGAACAGATGCGTCTATGAGATACGAAAAATCGTTAGACCCTGAAATGACTGTTCCTGCAATTGCAAGATTTGCAAAAATTATGACAGACATTGATAAGGACGCAAAAATCATTTCTTCGCTGACAGACGAATATGCCGTTAAATATGATGCTGTTAATCTTGAATTTAACAAAAGCTTTATAAATCGTTATACAGGAATTGAAATTTCAAATGAAACAATTATTAAAACTTTAAAAGCTCTCGGCTTTACAGTTGACGTAAATGGCGATGATTTCAAGGTTTGTACTCCAAGCTGGCGAGCAACGAAGGACGTTACTATGAAGGCGGACATAATTGAGGAAATAACAAGAATTTATGGTTATGACAACTTTGATATTAATACTGCGCTATCTCCTCTATACCCTATCCGTGCCGAGGTTGAAAAGAGCGTTGAAGAAAAGGTTAAGGACATATTGGTTAAACGTTATTCGATGCATGAGCTTCATTCTTATATTTGGCAATATTATGATGAATATAAGAATTTGGGAATTGAAATCGAAGACAATATTAAGCTTGTTAATGCAACAAATCCTAATATTGATGTTATAAGAAAATCAATTATTCCTACTCAGCTTTGCCAGGTTAATATCAATACAAACTTCCTTCCTGATTTCTCAATCTTTGAGGTCGGCAGAGTTGTTGACGGATTAAAGGATGACGGTTTGTGCAACGAAAAGAAAATGCTTGCAATAACAATGTACAGTAAAACAAAAACTATTCAGGCTCTTTATTTGGAACTCAGAGATATTGTTTCCGTTTTGGCTGACGATATTAAGCATAAACCGCTAACATTTACTGCACTTGAGGCTACTCGCTCTTATCAGCATCCGAAAAACCTAAACGAAATTTTGTGTGATGGTGAGGCAATCGGTGAAATCGGAATTGTTCATCCTACAATTTCTGAAAATATCGATAAAAAGGCAAGTATCGTTTATGCTGAAATTGATTTGAACAAGTTTGCAAAATTCAATAACGACAGTATTCAATATGTTGAGCCGTCGAAATTCCCTGAAATGGAAATTGATATAACCTACGTTGCAAACGAATTTGCTCCTATCGCTAAGGCTATCAAGGACGAAGGTTGCGATTGGATTAAGGATGTTAAGGTTGTTGACATATTTGTTGACGAAAGCGGCAAATCAATAACAAGCAGAATTTTCTTCTCTCATCCTGAAAGAACACTTACAAAGGATGAGGTTATGGCTTGTATTGACTCAATCAGTGAGCGATTAAAGGCTGACGGAATTTTTGTAAAGGGCGCATAATTATTAAACTTAAAAAACGGAGAAGATGCCTTGGCGCATCTTCGCCGTTTCGCATATATGAATTTATTTATGATATTAACGCTATTTCTTCATCTACAAGCTCCGGTTTATTATAAATTCCTTTTGTTCTCGTTGCGAAGCAACATATCGCACCGCAAGGTATATCGAGTACAAAGTACATATCGCAAATTCCGTTAGGAATTTATATCGCTGAGTTTAATCGTTTCACGATTAAACTCATTGTAAAATTAGTGAACGATTTAGATGCTACTTTTTGTGAAGTTTTGAACTAAGGTTCAAAGTGAAGTAGCTTACGCAGTGAAGTTTTTGTTATAACAAAAGTGAAGTTAAGTTTGCCACTCTGCCGCAAGGCAGAACTTCACTATCACAGATAACTTCACTTGCCCGTCAGGGCAAACTTA
>JAZNSA010000126.1:0-10313 GCA_045590935.1 Clostridia bacterium
TCAGCCAGAATCAAAGCGTTGTAGGAACGTTGGCAGAGGGAAATATTGCAGAAAATTATTTTGCAGACAAGATGTTCTTTTCAAGCAAGGGAATTACTGAACATTCAGGGGTTTTGGAGAGTAATGAGGCTGAGTGTGGAATAAAGCAGTGTATGCTTAAAAATTCTAAATCGGCGTATTATCTTTGCGATAAGTCAAAGATTGATAGAGTTGGTTTTGCAAAGCTTGCAAGCTTTGATGAAATTGATTATTTTATCACGGATGCGCAAATTAGTGAATCTTGGAAGAAAAGGCTTGACGAAAGTCAGGTTGAGCTTATTAATATTTAAGAAAAAGCTGCTGCAGATTGAATTTGCGGCAGCTAGTTTTTTAGATGAATGTTTAAGAGGTTTGAGATATATTATTATAGGAGGGGAAGAAAATGAAGTTAATGTTTGCATCGGATGTACACGGTTCTGCGTATTTTGCAAAAAAAGTTTGCGATACTTTTGAGCAGCAGGGAGCGGAAAAGCTTGTTTTGCTTGGGGACATCTTGTATCATGGTCCGAGAAATGATTTGCCTAAGGAATATAATCCAAAGGAGGTTATTTCGCTTTTTAATGATATAGCGGATAAGATTTTGTGTGTCAGGGGAAATTGCGATACGGAGGTTGACCAGATGGTATTGGATTTCCCTGTTTTAGCAGATTATGCAGTTTTGTTTATTGATGGAATATTTGTATATATCAGTCATGGACATATATACAATCCTCAAAATCCGCCTAAGGTTTGCAATAATGCCATATTGATTAACGGACACACTCATATTTTAGCGGCAGAAAAGACAGATTTTGGATATTATCTTAATCCGGGCTCTGTTTCCATACCAAAAGAGGGAAATCCGCCGTCGTATATGATTTATGAGGATGGTAGGTTTACGATTAAGAGTTTTGATAGTGAAATTTTAAAGGAATTAGATTTTTAAATTATAGGAGATGGGATTATGAAAGTATTACTTATTAACGGCAGTCCTCGTGAAAAAGGATGCACAAACAGAGCTTTGGAAGAAGTTAAGATGCAGCTTGAAAAAAATGACGTAGAAGGGGAAATTATCTGGATTGGAAAAGAGCCTGTTCAGGATTGTATTGCGTGCGGTAGCTGCGTAAAACTTAAGAAGTGCGTTTTTGATGATAAGGTAAATGAGGTCAGCAAAAAGCTTGATTTTGCAGATGGGATTGTAGTTGGTTCGCCTGTATACTATGGAGGAGCAAGCGGCAGAGTTTGCTCTTTTATGGATAGGCTTTGCTATTCGTCATCCGCTAAGCTAAACGGAATGGCGGCAGCTTGCGTTGTTTCTTGCAGACGCGGGGGAGCGACGGCTGCGTACGAAAGATTAAATATGTATTTTGGAATGACTAATACTATTATTCCTGCGTCGCAGTATTGGAATCAGGTGCATGGTTCGTGCGAAGCAGATGTTGAAAAGGATGAAGAAGGCTTGCAGACGATGAGAACTCTTGCCGATAATCTTGCTTGGGTAATTAAAAATCGCAAGGCAGGCGAAAATGCTGGAATAGAAAAGCCCATTCGTGAGACAAAGATTGCAACAAGCTTTATAAGATAATGTTTTATAACTGTATTTGACAAAACAGCTTCTTCTATGGAAAAATGTTTAGAACTTGCTCAAAATGAGCCAATATTTGACGGTAAGACATTTTGGGAAGTTGAATTGGATATGGAATGGGTCTAGTGGTTTATGGAAAAAGAAAAACACCACATAATCCTGAAAAGTCAGTATTTATGTGGTGTTTTGGCACCCTCTACGTGAGTCGAACACGTGACTAGCCCTTAGGAGGGGCTTGTTATATCCACTTAACTAAGAGGGCGTATAAAATTGATGCTTGTTAATACGAACGAAGTGAGTATCAAGGTCGCTCAGTCGTCAAAATCTGTGATTTTGGAAACGACGTGTGTACCTTATATCCACTTAACTAAGAGGGCGTATAAAAAAAGCCATCTATACTAGTGTAAACAATTTTTGGGATTTTGTCAATACTTTTTTGAAAAAAACACTGAAAATATAAAAAAATATTGAAATTTTTACAGCCAACACTCAATTTGTTGCAGTATTGGCTGTATCTTATATTTCAACTGTTCGCAGTTGTCTGAAATGTTTAAATCAAATTATTTGTATACGAAAAATCCGTTTCCGACAATTTGTTGCGATTGCGCAAAAATAATAAAGGCATCGCTATCAATATCTAAAATTTTCTTTTGAAAAGCGGGAATTTCGTTTTCTTTCAGCGCACACATAAGCATTTTCTTATCCTGTCCGCTATATGCACCACGCACATTAAAAATTGTAACGCCACGCCCTGAGGTTGATATCAGCTTTTGAGAAATTTCTTCGCCATAATCTGAAATAATAAACGCAAGCTTTGAGATATTTAATTTGCTTATCAGAACATCAATTGAAAGCGTTGATAAAAACAGGGATACTATTCCAAATAGTGCAAGGTCAACTTGTTTAAAAACGACAAGAGACGAGCAAATTACAATCGCATCTATTATGAGAAGCGTTTTGCCAATTGAGATATGCGGAAACATATATTGCAAAAGTCTTGCCAAAATATCTGTTCCACCGGTTGAAGCACCGTTGACAAGCGCAATACCTATTCCAAAGCCATACAAAACTGCTCCAAAGATAGTTGCAAGGGTTGTATTTTGCGTTGCGGCAGGTAAATAGGATAACAACTGCACAAAAAGCGATAGCAAGCCCGAGCAGATAAGAGTTTTAATAACAAAGCTTTTTCCTAAGAACTTGAAGCCCAAAATCAGCAGTATAATATTTATCAAAGCAAATGAAAGTCCCGGAGGCATCATAAAAATATGATATAAAATTGTTGATATACCCGAAACGCCTCCGCTGACTATTTTATTTGGTAAATAGAATAGGCTGATTGCGCAAGCTGTTAAAAATACTCCGAAGATTGTAAGCAAATATGATTTTAATTTTTCCATAAAGCACCTCAATAATTCAAATTAAATTCTTTTAATAAATTCTGGCTTCCTCGATTGCATTCCATTTGCTGGAGGAATTTCCATTATACTCAATTTTTACAAAACGTGCAGATTTGTTCTCGCCAAATAATACATCATTGTATCCTGCATTTGTTCCTGATGTTTCACCATCGAAAACCTTCTCAAAGTTTTCGCCGTCGATTGAGAGATACACTTTATAGTATGATTTTCTTTTATCACCATTATTCCACATTATAGATGCTTTAGTAAGGCTTTTAACTTCGCCCAAATCATAGCAAATCCATTTTCCCATACCTTCTGCCGACCAAACTGTATTATCCTTTCCGTCGCACGAAAGAATACCAAGTTCATTTGCGACATCTGCAAAACGTTGAAAACCATTAATTGTATTTGGAGTTAAATCGTCCATTTTAAGAATAACAACAGGTCTGTTTTTTGCAGTTTCAGAAGCAAAAGAAGGCACTGCCGCTAATGAACAGAAAATTGAAATAACAAGGACTAGTGATAAAATCTTTTTCATAAAAAACCTCTTAAAAAAGCTATACTATTATTATAGCTTATTTAAGAGGAAAAATCAATAGCCTATATATCGTTTGTTGTTAAATTTTGTCTTGTTTATTTTCAAAAATCGCCAAAGGCTTCAATATCAAATGAGTAGCTAAAAACATCTTTGCTTGCAAGCTCAATTATTCCGTCTTTTTTGTCAAAGGTGCAATTCGCATCTATATGGTCATCCATACCAAACCATGGCTCGATACAAACGTATGGTGCGCCGGCTACGGCCCAAAGACCGAGGCAGGGGGCATTTTTGTAGTCAACCTTTATTTCGTAGTTTTTGCGCTTTAACGTAATGCTTTTTGAATTAAGATTTTTAAATATTAGTGCATCATTAGCGAAAATATCTTTTGTGATTTCAATTTCTCTGCTATCTGTTAAAAAATCGCGGGTTTCATATATGTAAGAGTCGGCGTTCATAGCATATTTCTTAGCTGTTTCGTTCTTTTCAAAAATCAGCATATCGCCCATTTCACAGTTGAATCCGGGATGGCCTCCGATTGTAAAATACATGTTTTCACAGCCCATATTATAAACGTTATAGGTGATTGTAAGCTTATTTTCCAAAATAGTATAAATAACATCAAGCTTGAAATCAAACGGATAGCTTTCTTTTGTTTTTTCAGTGCTTTCAAGAGTGAATTTTGCTTCTGTATTAGAAATTTTTTTATAAACAAATTCTGAAGTTTTGGCAAAACCATGCTTTTTTAAAAAATATTCTTTTCCGTTGTATTTTAATATGTCATTTTTTAGCCTTCCTACTATAGGGAAAAGAAGGGGAGAGCGACCACTCCATACATTTTTATCTCCGTACCACAATAGCTCTGTGCCGTTTTTATTTATACTCATAAGCTCAGCACCCATTGTTGAAATTGTTACATCAAGCATATCGTTTTTTATTTTGATATTCAAATAAATCACATCCTAATCAATTGTTTTACAGTATTCATTATACATTATACACGATTTGTTTGTCAACTAAAATGAATAAAAATAAAATTAAGAAACAAGCTAATAAAAACAATTTTATTTGCGAAAAGGAATAAAAAACATGAAGACGAATGCTAAAGAAATTTTAAACGATGCAGCCTTGATAAAGGAAGAAATAATATCAAACAGGAGAAAAATTCACGATAACCCCGAAACGGGAATGAAGCTCGAAAAAACGAGTAAGCTTGTTTGGGATACGCTTGTTAAAATGGGATATGAGCCTGTTAAAGTGTGTGAGAGCGGAATTGTTGCAACAATTGCAGGTGATAGAGATAATGGAAAATGTATAATGCTTCGTGCCGATATGGATGCTTTAAGCTTATTTACTGATAGCGGGAAAGTAGAGTGCGTGCATTCTTGCGGGCACGATATGCATACTGCGATGCTTCTTGGTGCGGCGAGGATTTTAAAAAAACATAAAGATGAAATAGGGGGAAGTGTAAAGTTTGTATTTCAGCCAAATGAGGAGGGGCTTTCGGGCGCTAAGGCTATGATTGCCGAGGGGGTGCTTGAAAATCCAAGGTGCGATGCCGCATTTGCGATTCATGTTCATTCGGGAACGCCGAGCGGGTTTGTTTTATGCGGAACGGGAAGCAGTGTTATGGCGGGGTGTATAAATTTTAAAATAAATGTGTATGGAAAAGGGAGCCATGGTGCAACGCCCGAGCTTGGAATTGATTCAATAAAAATAGCATCGCATATATATAATGCGATTGAAACAATTACAGCAAATGAAATTTCGGCGAAGGTACCCGCTCTTTTATCTGTAGGCAAGTTTTGCGGGGGAAGTGTGTCAAACGTAATACCTGAGGTTACAACTCTCGAAGGAACTATTCGTGCCTTTGATGAAAAAATTTTAGAAAAGATTTATTCAAGAATAAAAGAAATTTCCGATGCTGTAGCAAGAGAGTTTAACGGAAAAGCAGAGGTTTTTATGCTTTCTGCAGCAAAGCCGCTTGCAAATGATGAAAAGCTTTCAAAGCAAATATCCGAATTTTCAAAAGAGCTTGTAGGAGAAGATAAGTTTTTTGAAATAAGCGATGGGGGAATGGGGTCTGAGGACTTTGCAGAATACTCTAAGCTTATACCATGCACCTATATGTTTTTAGGGGCGGGAACAAGCGAGGAAAATCCGATATTTGGAAAACCTATGCACAATAAGGATGTCGTGTTTAATGAGGATATTCTTCATATCGGAGCGGCTTTGCACTCCTATGTTGCGCTTAAATGGTTAAATGAAAATTAATAAATTTACAGAAATAAAAATACCTGCTAAAATTTTAAAGTGAATTTCAGCAGGTATTTTTTGTTGTATTACTCGTCTTCGTCAGGTGCGTTCCAATTGTGATACACATTCTGAACATCGTCGTTGTCTTCAAGCATTTCTAAAAGCTTATTCATATTTTTAATATCATCTTCGCTTGTTAAATTAACAGTTGTTTGAGGAACCATTGAAATTTCGGCAGACTCAAGAGTGTATCCGCCTTCAAGCGCCTCACGCACTCCGCTAAAGTTCTCAGGTGAGGTTTCAATTTCAAAAAAGCCGTCAACTAACGCAAAATCATCTGCTCCTGCCTCTAAAGCTTCCATCATAAGCGCATCCTCATCAACAGAGTCTGTCTGCTCAATAACGATTATACCTTTTTTGTCAAACATAAAGCCAACGCAGCCTGTTTGACCGAGGTTTCCATGATACTTATCAAAGTAATGACGCATATCTCCTGCGGTACGGTTTCGGTTGTCTGTTAAGGTTTCAACAATAACAGCAACTCCGCTTGGACCATAACCCTCGTATGTTATATCTTCGTAGTTGTCGCCTGTTGTTTCGCCCGCAGCCTTCTTTATTGTTCGCATAATGTTATCGTTTGGCATATTATTTGCACGAGCCTTTGCCATTATATCCTTAAGCTTTGAATTGCTTTCAGGGTCGGGCCCGCCCGATTTTACAACAACTGTTAGTTCTCTTGAAATTTTAGTAAAAATCTTTGCTCTTTGGGCATCATTTGCACCTTTTTTTCTTTTAATTGTACTCCATTTGGAATGTCCTGACATTGTTTTTCACTCCTGTTAAATTTATTTGTCTTTATTTTATATTTATCTTCTTACAACAACATCGCCTGCAGGCTTAAAGCCTATAACGTTTTCGGCAATGATTGTTCCCTCTCCGCCAAGAAGAGTAAACTTACCGTTGCTGTTATAGCCATATATTTCACCACTATCATAAGCAACTAAATTATCGTATATTCCATAGTCAACCAAAAGCTCGCCTTCCTCGTTAATAATTGCATACTCTAATGTTCCGTTGATATATTTTCCGACTATTGCAACCTCGTTATCGCTAAATTTATCTGCATAGTCAAATTCTTCTTCAATAGCCCTTTTGCCCGAGCGTTCAATATATATCCATTTTCCATCGCTTTTTTGGACGGCAGCCATATCGTTTCCTGCAAACTTCAATGCCTTTGTATACTGACATTCAACAATAAATTTACCGTTGTTTTTGATATATCCCCAAAGACCGTCTTCGTTGCATACTGCTGCACTCTCATCGTTTGTAAAATCTAAGCAATCCTTGAACTGACATTCAACAGTAACCTTACCTGTATTATTAACAAAGCCCCAAAGACCATCTTCGTTGCACACAGCCGCATATAAGGCAACAGAAAAGTTTCTTGCACTCTTATATTCGCACTTAACGATTTCTTCGCCCTTTTCATTAACAAAGCCATATAATCCTAATTCATTTGTAACCATCGCACAACCATGGGAAAATGTATCTGCGCTATAGTATATGCAATCACAAACCGCTTTACCGTCGCTTGTAACATATCCCCAAAGTCCATCTTCATTTTTAACTGCAACGTATCCGTTTTCCTGAGAAACCTGACCATATTCAAGATATGTGCCAATATCAATAATATAGTTTCCGTTGACGTTTAGAAGACCATACCCACCGTCGGCTTTAACAACGGCAACGCTATTTGTTTTAAAGTCCTGTGCTTTTTCAAATTCTTTGTCAAATTGTTTTTCACCATTTTTGTTAATATAAAAATATTTGTCGCCTTTTTTTACAACAGCAAAGCCACTTTGAGAAAAATCGCCTGCATAATCAAACTCACACGCAATAATCTCGTTGCCGTCAATATCAATATATCCCCATTTTCCATGCTCATCTCTTACGGCAGCAGTTCTGTTGCTGTATGGGAACATATCAGTATAGCCTTTGCTTTTTACATCGCCCTTATCATCCATAACATGCCAGCTTCCGTCCTCGTGCTTTATTGGCATTCGCCTATCATGGAAAAGATAATTATCGGAATAAAATCTCTTGCCCCAATCGCCGGACCACCATAAAATAAGCATAGCAATTGAAAAATTAACAAGAATAATTACCAATGGCCATATGGTACGCCTTCTGAAAAGGGCTTTTTCCTTTTTTGTTTCCTCTGAAGTTTCTTTAGGATTATTAACAGTTTGTTTATTCATACCAAATAATTCCTTTCAAAATCAATTTCACTATATCACTACCGCAATTTGCTTAAAAATGCACAAGTCGGCCATTTCAGACCGACTTACCACAATTATTCATCAGCAAGACTATAGCTTCCGCCTTCAATTTTTAAGTTACATCCTTCAACAAGCATCTTAGCAAGCTTATTTCTTGCACTTTTATAAATTCTTTGGACAGTCGTTCTTGAAACGTTCATCTTTTCTGCACATTCGTCCTGAGTTAAGCCTTCGTTGTCTATTAAACGAAAAGCCTCATATTCTTCAATTGCCATAACAACTTTTGCAGGCGCCGACAATTTCTTGTCCGCAACAGAAAAGAGATTATATTTTGGTAAAGAGCGTACAACTCTGTTTTTTGCAGGTCTTGACATTATAAAACCCTCCTTATATAGTATTTGCCAAACGAACAGTTATGAACGTTAAAGGTTGAGTTTTTTAAAACAGCTTAGCAAAATTGCTAATAAGTATACTCCTTCGCACAATCCTGCGCAGACCTTTATTTATTTCTCTGCGTTTGCCACATTTTTTAATAAAAAAAGGAACATATCCGACAAGGATACGCCCCTATTTCTAAGACAAATTAAGCCATTTTGTTTAGCATAAGAGCAAGCTTCGACTTTCTTCTTGCAGCTGTGTTTTTCTTTAAAATACCCTTAGCCATCGCCTGGTCGATTTTCTTAACTGTAAAGTTAAAAGTTTTAACCGCTTCTTCACGGTTGCCGCTTTCTACTACTGCCTCAAACTTCTTAATATAAGTTTTAAGAGCAGACTTAATCATCTGGTTTCTTAGAGTTTTAGTCTGAGTAACAAGAACTCTTTTCTTTGCAGATTTAATATTTGGCATATCAAATTCACCTCCAAAACATAACAAAAATTCACTATATTACATTCTAACATAATCTTGCAAATAAATCAAGCGAAATTTAAGAAAAGCAGCCGTTTTTTTCAAAATTCGTATTCATTCACAAAAAAGACTAAATATTTACAAATAATTATGTAAATATTATTCGTAGAAATATTAAAATTTCTGAGACACAAGATGTATTATACCACACATTTTTCCAAATTTCAATACTTTTTTTATTTTTTCTCAGATTTTTTGTTTTTAACAAAAGTTAAAATTAAATAGAGGCATATATTTATCAATTTGCAACAAAAAATATGATATGCAGATTGTAAAAATGCTTGAAATAAAGTGATTGGTATGGTATAATGATTTCATCGAAGATGAAATCAATGAATTGCCTTATGGCATGAATTGAAATCTGCGATTTCATGAATTGAGCCCTATGGCTCTTGAATTGCACCTGACGGTGCATCAAAAATATGTATATAACTTGTTCAATATTGCATTTGGACTTTGCTATGCTTTGTTAGCATATTTTTGGGTCAATTATGCTTGCGCAATAAAAAAAAGTTGCACTAACCGTACATAAACAATTTGTCATGTTAGCTGGAGCTTTGGTGTTTGGATGTCTTGCATACTTTTCTTCAAAATACAGAGTCAATACAGCTCTTTATGTATCGGCTTTTGCTATAATAATTGTTTTTGTAGTTAGCCAATATAATAAAATCAAAATTGATAATCTTACAAAGCTTTACAATCGTTACGGAATGGAAGAAGAAATAAGAGAACAGCTTCAGCAGTATGCACGAGACAAAAATGATTCATTCTATATCATTACCTGTGACCTTGACAATTTTAAACACATAAATGACACATGGGGACATCTTGAAGGTGACAGAGCGTTGATACTTATATCTTCTGTGCTTTCAAAGGTGGGGAAAATGTTTGATTCTGAGGTTTTTAGAATCGGCGGCGATGAATTTGTTATCATTACCAATACATCGGAGCAGGGACTTGCGGACGATGTTACAGAAGCGATTAAGAAAGAGCTGGATGAGCTTGATTTCAGAGATGATTTCGACATTAAAATGAGTATGGGGATTGCACTCTATGACGGTGTGACTCATATTAACGACCTTTTGAATTCTGCCGATAAAAAGCTATACGAAGCAAAGAAAATCAATAAAAGAGTATGATATAAATTTTAACATGGGTAAGGATATTTTAGTGTCTGATAATACAAGGAGAGAGATTTAATGTCTGTTTTAAAACTGATTTTTGCTGTATTTGCACTTATTGGTGCCCTTGACCGAATAACCGGGAAGCATCTGAAATTGGGTGAAGAGTTTGAAAAGGGAATAATGTCGACAGGTCCATTGGCTTTGGCAAT
>JAZNSA010000127.1:0-12887 GCA_045590935.1 Clostridia bacterium
ACCCGCAGAAGCCATAATCGTTGTGTCCGAAATAGGAGAACAGTGGTCTCCGCAAACAGCACCTGCCATACAAGCAGAAATAGCAATAATTGTCATCGTAGAATCCTGTCCGCCGAATACGCTTAAAACGATAGGAATTAAAATTCCAAACGTTCCCCAAGAAGTACCTGTTGATAACGACAAACCAACAGCAATAGCAAATATAATTGCAGGCAAGAAGTACTGAAGAGCACCTGCTCCGCCCTCAATAAGATGAGCAATAAATATCTTAGCACCAAGGCTATCTGTCATCGTCTTAAGAGTCCAAGCGCAAACCAAAATCATAATAGCAGGAACCATTGCCCTAAATCCCTCAGGAATAGCTTCCATACATTCTTTAAACGAAAGAACTCTTCTAAGCAAGAAGTAAATAATAGCAATTATAATCGTTATGAACGAACCAAATACCAAACCCACAGAAGCATCACAGTTTGAAAAAGCAGTAACAAAATTCTTGTAGCCATCTTCGCCCTCTGTAAAGAATCCGCCCGAATAAATCATTCCGATAACGCAAGAAATAATCAAAACAATGATTGGAATAACAAGGTCCCAAACCCTACCTTTTGGATTCTCTTTCATTTTTTCAGCTTTTTCATTGCAAGCAACCGTAAACAAATCGCCGTTTAATGCATTATCCTCATGCTTCTTCATCGGACCATATTCCATCTTAAATATTACCAAGAATATCATCATAACAATAGTAAGAAGTGCGTAGAAGTTATATGGTATAGCATTTATAAACAAAGCAATACCGCTCTCAGCGCCTGTTCCCTCTGCAAAACCTGCAACAGCTGCTGCCCATGATGAAATAGGAGCAATGATACAAACAGGAGCCGCCGTAGCATCAATCAAATATGAAAGCTTTGCGCGAGAAATCTTGTTCTTGTCTGTAACAGGGCGCATAACGCTACCAACTGTTAAGCAGTTAAAGTAGTCGTCAATGAAAATCAAAACGCCAAGCAAAATTGTTGCAAGCTGAGCACCTACACGAGATTTAATATGAGAGCTTGCCCATTTTCCGAAAGCAGCAGAGCCGCCCGCTTTGTTCATCATTGCAACCAATGCACCAAGCAAAACAAGGAAAATTATAATACCTGTATTATACTCATCAGCAACGCTTCCTATAAAACCGTTCTGGAACACATGAACAATAGTCTTTTCAAAGTTAAAGCCAGCGTAAATAAGTCCGCCTGTTAAAATTCCCAAAAACAAAGAAGAATAAACTTCCTTTGTTATAAGAGCAAGCAAAATAGCTATAATAGGAGGCACCAAAGCCCACCAAGTAGCATACGAGCTAACGTCCTCCTGAACCTTGCTTACAGCAGTGTCCAAATGAGCCTTAAACTCAGGGTCCTCATTTAAGTTGTTAGCATAAGCCTCAGAATACTCCAAAGCCGCTTCGCCGTCTGTTAAATCAAATTCCATTTCTTCCCCATTTGTGTCAAGAGCCACAAATGTTTCGCCTTCAACAGGCGCCTCTGTTGCAAATGCAGGAACGCCAAGCGACAACACAAGCAACATTGCCGCAATAACTGCAAAAACTCTTTTTAAATTTTTCATTTTTTCTCCTCCTTTAAGGCATATTATACAAAGACAACATACCACAAAATTCATCTTTTGTCAACATTTTATTATATATTTTTTAACTTTTTATTAATATATATTATTGTTTTTAATTTTTTTTGGCGATATTTCACTATTTTGAATACCTGTTTTCGTTTCATTCGCACAAATAATTTTGCAAAAAAGAAATATATATTTGACAAACCTTAATATATGTATTAAAATTATAATAAAGGGGGGCGAGCTTATGTTAAGGCGGTTTAAAGAATTAATATATATGTTGATTTTGATATGCTTTGCAAGTGCATTTGCTTTTTTGCTGTCCCTTTTTGATGCAGATAAATTTATTTCTTATGCTTTTTTCTTTTTCATTTCTGCATTTTTGTGCAAGCCAAAAGCTATGCCCTTTTTGCTTTTGTTTTTTATATTTGAATATTTTATAACAAAAACAAATTATATATACTCTGTTCAGCTTTTCTGTATTGTCTTGTTTACAAGTATTTTTCGTTTGCGTCTTTCCGTATGTAAATCGTTATTTTTATCGTATGTAGCATCAACACTTTTATTTATCGCACCTGCAATTATTATGCACAATTCAGGAATTATTTTTGACAAATCTGTTTCCTATATAATTGCCCTTATTTTTTCTCTGCCCTTTATATTTGCACTAATCAGGTCAGGTTTTATACAAAAACCACTAAAAGGAGATAACAAAAATGCAAAAAAGAAACTTCAAAAAAACTGATAAAAACGTTTCTCTTCTGGGATTTGGAGGTATGCGATTCCCAACGCTTCCCGATTCAAACGAGATAGACATTTCAGAGGCAGAAAAAATTATCGACTACGCCTATAATCACGGCGTTAATTATTTTGACACTGCATATTTTTATCACGACGGAAAAAGCGAGGGTTTTCTTGGAAAAGCACTTTCAAAATATGACAGAAACAGCTACTATGTAGCCGACAAAATTCCTATTTGGCACGTTGATACGCCCGACGGTGTTTCAACTCTTTTCCAGACTCAGCTCGACCGTACTCAATTAGACTATTTTGATTTTTACCTTTGCCACGCTCTCGGCAAGGAAAATTTTGAAAAAATACTTGAATTTAATGTTCTTGATTTTTTAACAAAGAAGAAAGAAGAAGGAAAAATTTTGCATATTGGTTTTTCTTTTCACGATACGCCTGAGGTTTTGGAAACCATTTTAAAGGCATATCCTTGGGAATTTTGCCAATTGCAATTAAACTATTTTGATTGGGATTTTCAAAATGCAAAAAAACAGTATGAGCTTTGCGTTAAATATGGTGTTCAGGTTATTGTTATGGAACCCGTAAGAGGCGGCGTATTAACTGATTTGGGCGAGGCGGCAAACTCAATTTTAAAATCGTGTAATCCCGATAAAAGTATTCCGTCGTGGGCAATTCGCTTTGCTATGGAAAAGGAAAATGTTTTAACCGTTCTTAGCGGAATGTCAAATCTTGCTCAGGTCAAAGACAATATTAAAACAGCCTCCGAAAATGTTGTTCTGTCAGATACGGAAAACGAGGCTTTAAAAAACGCACTTGAGGAATACAAAAAATCGAAACAAATTCCTTGCACAGCCTGCAATTATTGCGACGGATGCCCCGTTAAGATAAATATTCGTGAGCTATTCAAGTTGGTTAATTCGTTTGCTTTTGCCCCCGAAAAGAGAGGCTTGAAGAAAAAATACGCCGAGCTTGAATACAAGGCGGATTTGTGTATATCGTGCGGAAAATGCAAAAGTCATTGCCCGCAATCTATTGATATTCCTGCGGAAATGAAAAAAATCGCCGAAATGTGTGGCGAATAATTAAAAAGGCGTTGGTCTTAAATTGTGATATGCACCCCAAAAGTGTCTAACTTTTGGGGTGCATATCATTTTTAATTTAACTTTATTAAATTTTTTCAACTATTTCCGTCATATAATATCCCTTATATCCATTCTCGAAGCACCATTTACACGCATTTTCAACAAGCTCTTCAAAATCGGGAAGATAATATACAGAATCCTTATGAAAATACTGCTCATGAATCATTATATCAATACATCCGCTGCTATTTGGATTTTTCTTTATATCCTCAAGAAGCGGAACAATTTCGTCTGCCTTATAACAATTTAAAACAAGGTCAATCCTTCCAAACAATATACCAAGCTCATTATCATACCAAAAATCACGATTATGAATATGGCTAACCAAATCCGAAGGGAAGAAATACGAAACAATCGGCTCACCTTTCTCGTCTAAATTAAAATATCCATAAAGTCCACGAAGTCCGAGATTTCCCATCGCTCTCATTCCGTCCGCCGTACACTCGCCCCAATGAATTGCCGTATTATGTACACAAAGAGTTTCCTCGCCTGCAAAGCGCAAAACCTCTTTATATATCTTTTTAGCACCCTCCTCTATAGTTTTCATATCTGTCGACAGATATGGTGTGTCTATCTCAGGGCTTGGCTCTGCATGAAACGACAGTCTCAGCCAATTTGAATTTTGTCTAAACTCCTCTTTAAACTTATCCGTCATCATAGAAAGGTTAAAATAGTCTTTTTCAGGGGATGAAAAAAACTCATTAGGCGTAAATTCCCAATGTACATTAAGTTGAACATTTGCATCGTATTTATCGTGCATCCTTTTATACATTGCAAGATACGGATTTTCAAATATAGATTTGTACTTATCTTTGTTTTTTGTTATATCCTGCAAAAATAAAATATTATCTTCTGCCGAAAGCCTGTATATTCCCGTTGATTTTTCAAGCTTATAAATAACTATTATTTCCTCATTTCCCAAATCATCTCTTGCTACAAGGTTTGTTTTGTAGCCGTAAATCGGAATATCTGCAACATAAAACTCGCCATCAAACTCTGTCGGAATCTGGTTGATTTCAATTTTACTGCCCGCCTTAGCGCAAACCTTCACACGAACAAACAAAACTCCGTCTTTCATTTCTCCGTCATAGATATTAACGCAATCGCCATCTATCGGAAATTCAAAACGAATTTTGCTGTCCTTTCTTAAATAATCTCTCATAATTTCAGTTCCTCCTAAAAAAATACATTAATTTTCTGCATATTTCATTCTGCTTTCTGCAGATTTATAGCAATACGCCTCCGAATTGTCATAAAAATGAATCTTCGTATACGCAAAGGCTGACGAAGATATTGCCGCCATAAAAATAACCAGTCTAAAAAATGAAATCAAAAGCTTCTTTTTCATAATTATAACCCATTTATTCTTATTTTTTCTTAGAAAACTTACTTGACACAACCTTAAACAAAACCTTAAAATTAATCATTATAACAGCAAGCATTATTATTGCAGAAATAATATAATGTCCCCTAAGCTCTCTTAACATAACAAGGCACTGCGCCGCTATAAGAACAGAGTTTACCATAAAAAATCGTATATTCCATTTTATCTTTATATATTTTCTTGTATCAACTACTCTGATTGCAAACATTATAACATAACTTGCGAGATTTGCAAAAGCAACTCCCATACAGCCAAACTTGCCAATCAAAGCAAACGTCAACGCTATATTAATAACCGCTCCGATAAGCGTTGTAACCAAAGTATTCATACTCTTTTTCTCAACCATATAAATACTTGTCAAAAAGTTTGCAATGCACGCAAACATTGATGATACAACAAGGAACGGCAAATATCTCCAAGCCTCAAAAAACTCGGGTGCCGCCAAAATACCCGTCGAAATTTTAGCCGTAAATATAAGAATTGTTGCCATAACAAACGCAACCGATTGATACATTCCGCAAATATTTGAAAAAAATCTCTCTCTGCCTTCTTTTTCCGAAATTGCAGAAATTTGCCAAGCCTCCGAAAAAATATTTGCAACAATTAACAGAATTGATGGTATTTTTGAAGAAACAGAATAAATTCCGTTTGCAGAAACACCGAGAATTGCGGTTATAATAAATCTGCTCGAAATATTAATAAACCAATTACAAATCGTATTCGGTATGAGCGGAACGCTATATTTAAGCATTGCTCTCGCAAGCATTTTGTTTATGTGCTTTAAACTAAAATATCTGTATAGCTTAACGGACAAAACCAAAAATGTTATTGCGACAACATCCGTCAAAATCATAGCCCACATATATCCGTCTATTCCCATATCAAAATACGCCAAAAACAGTATATTGAAAGCTATTGCAAGAACAGTTGCCAAAATTCCGTCAAACGCATACAGTTTAACATACCCAAGCGTTCTTACAAACTGCGATGTCAGTCCGTGAAACGAGGCAACAAAAACATAAAGATACATATAAACCGTATATTCCGAAATTATATTAAACATTCCAACTATAGGCGAAAGCGCCAAAACGATTAAAAATCCAATCGTCATAACAATTGTTCCAATCGTAAAAACCGCTTTTTTATCAATCCCTCGCTCCAACCCGAAGCGGATAATCGCATTGTTAATTCCAACCGTTGCCAACGGTATTAAAAAATTACTTGCCTGAACAATATTATCAACTGTTCCGTAGCCATCGGTTTGCAAAACTCTTGTATAAAACGGCATCAAAACGAAAACAAGAAGCTTCGAGCCGAAAGCCGAAATAGCAAATATTATGGTATTTGTTGCAAGTGTTTTATATTTATCCATACTTATTTCCTTTTTCCTTAACTAAAAATCCAAAAATAATTTAAAAGAGCAATCAAAATTCCAACGCCCGCCCCCGCTATAACCTCAAACGGCGTATGACCCAAAAGCTCCTTTAATCTCTTGCCCCTTATTTCGGGCGACTCATCCCAATTATCAATTATCTGATTTAAAATTTTTGCCTATATCCCTGCCGCACGCCTAACGCCTGCCGCATCATACATAACAACAAACGCCAAAACAAAGCAAACTGCAAACTCACTGCTTTGAAACCCTGACTCGAGCGCAATATATGTTGCAAGCGATACAACAAAAGCCGAGTGCGAGCTTGGCATTCCCCCCGAGCCTACAAAACGTCTAAAGTCCAATTTCTTATCAAACGCCAAAACTAAAATCACTTTAATAAACTGAGCCGCAAACCAAGAAATAAGCGCTGTCATAAGTGCTTCGTTTTGAAAAATATTTAAAATTCCCAAAAATTTTCACCCCATTAAAACTCATTGTTAAGCAGATTTTAAAGTTTAAAATTCCTCTTCAACAGTCTTCCCGTCCTTTGAAAGCAAAACGTTAACCTTTTGCTCCGCATTGTCAATCTCCTCGTTACAAGCCTTTAAGATTTTTACTCCTTCTTCAAAAAGCTTTAAAGATTCATCAAGCGAGGTTTCCCCTCTTTCGAGCTTTTGCGCAATTTCTTCAAGCTTCTTTATACTTTCCTCAAAGCTTATTTTTTCCTCAGCTTTATTCACAAAAATCACCGCCTATCATTTTTTTAAATTACTTCGCAAGCTATTTCTCCCTCACCGAGCAAAACGTTTATCTTATCGCCCTTTAAAACGTCGCTCTCTCTTTTAATAACTGCTTTATTATCAGCCCTCACAGCAATGCTGTAGCCTCTTGACAAAACTGCAAGCGGGCTCATTGCGTCAAGCTTTCCGCTGGCTCTTGCAATTATATCCTTTCTTCTTTCAATTGCGTATCTCATATCCTTTTCAATCATCTTTTCAAAAGAATCAAACCTCATACGATAATCGTTAAGCACAGTTTTAACATCCTTTAGCTTAATTTTATCAAGCTTGCTTCTCTTTGCCTCAATAACGCCTTCCTGTGCAAAAATAAGTCTTTGAGAATATGAATTGAATTTTTGCCTTAATTCCAGAACAGACGGAACAGCAATCTCCGCCGCCGCAGATGGCGTTGGCGCACGCAAATCCGCAACAAAATCCGCTATAGTAAAATCCGTTTCGTGCCCAACGGCAGAAATAACAGGTATTTTTGAGCTATAAATTGCCCTCGCCGTAATTTCTTCGTTAAATGCCCACAAATCCTCTATAGAGCCGCCGCCTCTGCCAACAATTAATACGTCTGCGCTATCCGTTTCATTAAAATATTCTATTCCCCTGCAAATGTTTTCAGCCGCACCATCACCCTGAACGAGCGACGGATACAAAAGCACCTTGCAAAGAGGGTATCTGCGTTTTAATACATTTATAATATCACGAACAGCCGCTCCCGTTTTAGCCGTTACAACGCCAACCGTCTTTGGAAATTTCGGCAACGCCCTCTTATGCTCAGGACTAAAAAGCCCCTCCGCCTCAAGCTGCTTTTTTAGCTTTTCATACGCTATATAAAGCTCTCCAACTCCGTCGATAACCATTTCCTCAATATATAGCTGATACGCACCATCACGCTCATATACTCCAATCTTGCCTCTTGCAAGAACCTTCATCCCATTTTCAGGCTCAAAGCTAAGCTTTCCGAGCGCACCCTTAAACATAACCGCTTTTAATACTCCGCCGTCATCCTTAAGCGTTAAATACATATGCCCCGAAAAATGGCGTTTGCAATTGGAAATCTCGCCCTTTATCCATATATTGTTCAAAATAGGTGCGCCGTCCATCATTTGCTTGATATACTTATTAAGCTGCGATACTGTAGCAGTATAAATCTTATTTTCCAAAACATTCATCCTCTCGTACAAAAACGGGTAATATTTATATCAAACAAAATTACAAGCTTTTAATAACCCCCGCAATAACTCCGTTTATAAATGCAGGTGCATCATCAGTATCATAGATTTTCGCAATTTCAACCGCCTCGTTTGCAGAAACATTATTCGGAATATCCTCTATGTACTTAATTTCGTAAACGCTAAGGCGCAAAACAGCAAGCGTTACCTTTGAAAGCCTGTCTATTTCCCAGTCCTCCTTAAGATTTTCGCTAATAATGCTATCTATGCTTTCCATATTTTCAAAAACAGCACGAGCAGTATCAATAATATAGTTGTACTGCTTTTTATCAGTTTTTCGCAAAGATAAATTGTCCTCTGCAAACATATCAACAACGTCAGGATAGCTATCCTTCTGCGCAGTTATTTGAAAAACCAGCTTAAATGCTTCTTTCCTTGCCTCACTTCTTGTCATATTAACCTCCACTCACAGCCTTATTAATTTTCCAAAGCTGTTATTTTATCAATTCTATTTTGATGCCTTCCGCCTTCAAATTCTCCGTTCAAAAAGCATTCAACCATTGCAAGCGCAATCTCAATTCCCGTCGTTCTTCCGCCCATGCACAAAACATTTGAATTATTATGCGCCCTTGTCATTTTTGCATCATATTCGCTATGGCAAAGTGCCGCTCTTATTCCTTTAACCTTGTTTGCCGCCATGCTTATTCCAATTCCCGTTCCGCAAATCAAAATTCCCCTCTCGCAGCTTCCGTCAACAACTTTTTCACAAGCTTTTTTTGCAATATCGGGATAATCAACAGAATTTTTATCGTAGCAGCCTACGTCTGTGTACTCAATATTTTTTTCGTCTAAATATTTTTTTACAGCCTCTTTAAGCTCAAAACCGCCATGGTCGCTTCCTATTACTATCATCTTTCATTCCTCCGCATTTTTTTATTTTGCATTGTTTTTTTCATCATACTCTCGCTCTGCCTGTGATTTTCTAAGATACATTGGCTCTAAAGTTAAATATGTATCCTCTGTTGCCTCCGACAAAACAGCCGCAACCGCAACCGACGATGCTCTTTGCATATTGTTATTAGCCTCAGCAAATAAAGCATTTTCCAAAAGAGCTTCTTTTAAATACTCTTTGTGAACAAAAACTCCATCACCCAAAAATACGCATCTTTTGTTTAGCTTTTTGAGCTTTTCTACAAGCTCATCAATCCCGATTGCCAAGGTTTCAATAACCGTTTTAATTCTTCCGTTTTCGCTTTCGTACACGCCCGTATAAACCTGATTTCTTCTCGCATCCATAATCGGAACAATCAAATCGCCGCAAAAAAGCAAATTGTATGCCATTGCAAGAGTAGTATCAACGCCAATAATCGGCTTATTAATTCCGTGTGCAAGTGCCTTCGCCGTTTCAACTCCTATCCTTAGCCCTGTGAATGAGCCAGGTCCGTTTGATACTGCAATTTTGTCAATCTCCGAAATATCCGTATCACACATTTTTAAAACAGCCTCTATCATCGGCATAAGCGTTTGCGAATGAGTTTTCTTATGGTTTTGCGTATGCTCTCCAACAATCACACCATCGCACACAACTGCCACGCTTACAACATTTGCAGATGCATCCAAGGCAAGAATTTTCATTTTTCTTCACCACCGTCTATATAAATCTCTCTGTAATCCTCACCTTGCGAGTCATTTTTTATAATATCAACGTTTATAACATTGCAAGGAAGAAGGTCTTTAATCTTTTCTGCCCATTCTATAAGACAAACGCCGTCGCCAAAAAGGTATTCATCAAGTCCGATTTCAAACATTTCGTCGCTCTCATCAATTCGATATACATCAAAATGATAAATCGGAATGTCCGCCTCATATTCATTTATAAGCGCAAAAGTAGGACTGCTGACATACCCCTCAAAGCCAAGCCCCTTTGCAAACCCCGACGTAAATGCGGTTTTTCCCGCTCCAAGGTTACCGTTTAAGCAAACTATATCCCCCGCCTTAACAGTTTTTGCAAATTTTTCAGCAATTTTTAAAGTTTCTTCTCTGCTGTTTGAAATATATTTCATAAATAAACCCCTCTAAACCTGCCTCAAAAATAGATTAGGCTTTATTTTTTATCAGAACAAGCCAACAATTTCCCCATTATCCATTATATCAATATTTTGAGCGGCAGGTGCTTTTGAGAGCCCTGGCATCGTCATAATATCTCCCGTTTGAACAACAACAAAGCCTGCGCCCGCCGAAACTCTTACCTCGCTTACGGTTATGTCAAATCCGCTCGGTCTGCCCAAAAGCTTAGGATTGTCCGATAAAGAATACTGCGTTTTTGCCATACATATCGGCAATTTTCCAAATCCGAGCTTTTCAATCGTATCAATCTGCTTTCTCGCTTTCGGGGTTATAACAATATTTTCTCCGCCGTAGATTTCCTTTGTAAGCTTTAAAATCTTTTCTTCAATGCTAAGGTCTAAATCATACATTGGTGCGTAATTTGACTTTTCGTTTTCCAAAACCTCTAAAACAGCTTCGGCGAGTTCAATTCCGCCTTCGCCGCCCCTTGCAAAAACATCACTCATTGCGCACTTAACCCCAAGCTCAGCGCACTTTTCTTTAACAAGCTTAATTTCTTCTTCACTGTCAGTATCAAAAACATTCATTGCAACAACAACAGGAAGTCCGAATTTCTTCATATTTTCAATGTGCTTTTCAAGGTTTGGAATACCTTTTTTAAGCGCCTCAACATTTTCCTCTTTAAGATTTGCTTTCTCAACCCCGCCATTATACTTAAGCGCACGGATTGTTGCAACAATAACCGTCATATCAGGCTTTAAATTCGCCATACGGCACTTTATGTCGAGGAATTTTTCAGCTCCCAAATCAGCACCAAATCCCGCTTCAGTAATAACATAATCCGAAAGCTTCAAAGCAAGCTTAGTTGCACGAACTGAGTTGCATCCATGTGCAATATTTGCAAAAGGACCACCATGCATCAAGCAAGGCGAATTTTCAAGCGTTTGAACAATATTTGGCATTATCGCATCCTTAAGAAGCAACGTCATTGCTCCGTCAGCTTTTAAATCTGCCGCAGTAACAGGCTCACCGTCGTAGTTATACGCAACAATAATCCTTCCAAGTCTCTTTTTCAAATCTGAAATATCATCAGCAAGACACAAAATTGCCATAACCTCCGAAGCAACAGTAATCATAAATCCATCTTCACGAGGGAAGCCGTTTGTTTTTCCTCCAAGCGAAACAACAATCTGTCTGAGTGCACGGTCATTCATATCCATAACTCTCTTCCATACAACGCTTCTCGCATCAATGTTAAGTGCATTTCCCTGATGAATATGATTATCAAGCATAGCCGACAAAAGGTTGTTTGCCGCAGTTATTGCGTGCATATCGCCCGTAAAATGAAGATTAATATCCTCCATTGGCACAACCTGAGCATATCCGCCTCCTGCCGCTCCGCCTTTAATTCCCATAACAGGACCAAGCGAAGGCTCACGAAGCGCAATAATTGCATTTTTGTTCAGCTTTGATAAAGCTTGTCCCAAGCCAACAGTTGTAGTTGTTTTTCCTTCTCCTGCGGGCGTTGGATTTATTGCCGTTACCAAAATAAGCTTTCCGTCCTCATTATCTTTAACTCTGTCAAACAATTCGTTCGTTAGCTTTGCCTTATACGGACCATACATATAAAGCTCGTCCTTTTTAATATCTAATCTTTCTGCAACCTTTTCAATAGGCTCCATTTTAGCGCCTTGCGCAATCTGAATATCTGTAAGCATAATCATATCCTCCTAAAATATAAAATTATAAAATATCAATCTTTTTATTTTCTCTTCCCAAGCTCAAAAGTGCACACATTGCCTTGTGCGTTTCAAAGATGCACCCTCAATAAGGTCTACGGAAATTGCGTGCATTTGAAAAATCGCACCGCAGCCTACAATTGCAACCTTATATTTACCCATAATTTTTTCCTTCTTTCAGCCTTTTTTACATACACGTTGCCCTGTACCATTCAGGCACAGGGCAACAACCCATATATAAAATTACGCCCAGAACATCTCGCCCGGTTTCTCATATATCATAACTTCTTTAAGGAACGAAATTGCTTTTTCCAAACCTTCCTTTGAGCTCATAAGGCTATCCTCATGCTCAATACTTACAGCACCCTCATATCCAACCATACGAAGCGTGCTTATTATATCCTTCCAATATCCGTAATCGTTTCCATACCCAAGCGCACGGAAAATCCAACTTCTGTTTATCTCATCGCCATAGTGATTAACATCTAAAACGCCTGTAACGTTGCAGTTTGGCGCATAAATCTTAGTATCCTTAGCGTGAAAATGATAAATTGCACCCTTAAGCGCACGAATTGCCGACACAATGTCAATTCCCTGCCAGATAAGATGGCTCGGGTCAACGTTAGCACCGATGATATCGCCGACAGCTTCTCTCATACGAAGGAGTGATTTTGTGTTATAAACACAGAATCCCGGATGAAGCTCAAACGCGATTTTCTTGATACCGTGACTCTTAGCAAACTCAGCCATTTCCTTCCAGTATGGAATAAGAACTTCGTTCCACTGCCATTCAAGAATTTTTAAGAAATCTGTTGGCCATGCACAAGTAACCCAGTTAGGCATCTTAGCATCAGGTGAGTCGCCCGGG
>JAZNSA010000128.1:0-5606 GCA_045590935.1 Clostridia bacterium
TGCTAAAACCATTGCAATACAGTCCATGTCATATCTCCTTTCAAATTTAATCATCTAGTTTAAAAACCCTAATTATATAATTATATTATTTTAAATTTTCAAATATTACAACCTAGCCGTATCTTTTTTTGCTTTCTTAGTATATGTCCTTTTTATCCGTTTTATATAAATTGTTGCAAGCGGTGGCAAATCAACTTCTATGCTGTTTAATCTCCCATCGCACTCCTGCCTTTTTGCCTTAATTCTCTCAGTAAAACTGCTACCTCCCCCAAAGCATACATCATCGCTGTTTAAAACAATTTCGTACTCGCCGCTCATCCTTACTCCTATCCTATATTTTTCTCTTGCTACAGGCGTAAAATTGCACACAACAATCGTGCTTTCATTCTTTCTTTTTGAAAACCTTTCAAACAATAAAACACTATTTGCCTCATCATTCTCATTAATCCAACAAAATCCATCCCAGCTATCTTCAATTTCCCAGAATGAACGCTCTTTTATATAAAAATGATTCAAGCTCTTAACGTAATTCAAAAGATTTTTATGCGAGTCAAATTTTAAAAGCATATAGTCAAGCTCGCCCGTCTCTTTCCACTCGGTAAACTGCCCAAACTCCGCCCCCATAAACAAAAGCTTCTTCCCAGGATGAGCATACATATACGCATAATACATCTTCAGCGATGCAAACTTTTCCTCGTAGCTTCCAAACATTTTATCAATAAGCGATTTTTTTCCGTGAACAACCTCATCGTGCGAGAGAGGCAAAATATAATTTTCGCTAAATGCATAAAACATCAGAAATGTTAAAATATTATGGTTAAATTTCCTGAAAAACGGGTCTAACGACATATACCTCAGCGTGTCGTTCATCCAACCCATATTCCACTTATAATTAAATCCCAAGCCGCCGTCATGCACAGGCTTTGTAATAAGAGGCCAAGCCGTAGACTCCTCTGCAATCATAAGTACATCAGGGAAGCTTGCAAAAATTGTTTTGTTTAACTTTTTTAAAAATTCAATCGCCTCAAGATGCTCTCTGCCCCCATATTTATTTGCTCTCCATTCGCCGTCTTTTCTTCCGTAATCCCTATAAAGCATCGACGACACTGCATCAACCCTGAGTCCGTCAATATGATATTTTTCAAGCCAGAAATAAGCGCTTGATATCAAAAAAGAAACAACCTCGCTCTTTGAATAATCAAAAACAACCGTACCCCATTCCTTATGCTCACCAATAGTAGTATCTGCATATTCATAAAGAGGCATACCGTCAAATCTATATAATCCATGCCCATCTTTTGGAAAATGCGCAGGCACCCAATCTAAAATAACAGAAATATTATTCTGGTGGCACTTGTCAACAAAATACATAAAATCACAAGGCTCGCCATATCTGCTTGTCGGCGAAAAATATCCCGTAACCTGATATCCCCACGAACCGTCAAAAGGATACTCACTAATCGGCATAAGTTCAATATGCGTATATCCCATCTCTTTAACATACAAAACAAGCTCATCCGCAATCTGCCTATAGTTTAAAAGCTCGCCACCTTCGCCGCATCTCCAAGAACCAATATGCATCTCATAAATAAGCATAGGCGACGAATATTGATTTTTTTTATGTTTTTCATTTCGCCAATTTTCATCATTCCATATATATTTGTCAATATCTTTTGTTACAGACGCATTTCCGGGTCTTACCTCATTGTAAAACGCAAACGGGTCAGTTTTATAAATTATGTTTCCATCTCTATCTTCAATTGCATATTTATAAAGCTCGCCCTCGCCAATCCCCTCGAAAAATCCATACCAAACGCCACTGTTTTCAATTTTTTCAAGCAAAAACTCTTTCGCTCTCCAATCACAAAATTCCCCAACAAGACTAACGCTTTTTGCCCTTGGTGCCCAAACGGCAAACCTGTAACCGCTCTTTTTCTCTTTTACATACGGATGCGCTCCAAGCATTTCATAGCTACAATAATTAGTCCCCTCGTTAAAAAGATAAAGTTGAAAATCTGAAATTCCGTCAAAACTCTTATTTGTAACGCTTCCCATTATAATCCCCTTTCCTCTTTTAATGCGATTCTCAAAATTTTGTAATCATTAAATTCTGATTATTATTTTTCAAATATCCTTCTCTTAATAAAATCATCTCTTGTGCTAAAGTAACCAACACATCATTTTCATAAGTATCCCCAACGGCATATCAAATATGTATTTTAGCATTTCCACCTCTATTATTAACCGCCATTATCATAGTTATACTTCCGCCAAGGGAGCAACACTGTCTCAATCGCCATAACAAAGCAATTATAAAATTAACGCACAAAATATATGCTCAAGAACTCATTTTACCAGGAGTAAAAATGCTTGCAAGGGCATTTTATAAGGCGCCGTCAATTGACACAGTGGTCGCAAGACCACAAAAAGTCGTCAAGCTTTTAAGAATTTTATGAAATAAAATTCTCTATGTGTCAATTATACATCAAAAACAAAATATAGTCAATTGAAACCCTCAAAAACAAGTCGTTAAAATTCGATAATATTTTATCTTTTTATTTCTTTTAATACAAAAAGGGAGCATTTTATCAATTAAAACGCATCCCTCTCTTTTAACTTATTTTAACATATCAATTGCATATCTAAGCTGTTTATCAATTTCCGCAGTATAAAGCCCCACAGGATAGCTTTTATATTTTTCATCAATCTCAACAATATCCGTAGGCTCAATTCCTTTTTCGTGAATTTTATCATTTGATGGTGTATAATAAGTATCAACGGTAACAATAAGCCCGCCGCCATTTTTCATTTCATAAACATTTTGCGTGATTCCTTTTCCAAAGCTTTTTTCTCCAACAATTGCCCTTGCAGCATTGTTGTCTCTGAGTGCTGCCGTAAAAACCTCAGATGCGCTTGCGCTATGTCCGTTAATCAAAATAACAGGCTTAATATCGCATCTTTTCTCCTTTGAGTAATATTCCTTTTTCTTATCATTTTTGTCGACAGTATAAACAACAAGCGAATTATCCTCAACAAAATACCCCGCCATTTCTACCGCAACATTAAAATCCCCGCCGCCATTATCTCTCAGGTCAATAATAAGCTCCCTCATTCCCTTTTCCAAAAGCTCATCATACGCCTCGCAAAATTCCTCATGAGTATTTTTATTAAAAGCTGACACCGAAACATATCCAATTTTATTATCCTTCATTTCCGATGCAATACTGTTAACATGAATTTTTCTTCGCTTCATCGAAACCTTATGACTTTTCTTGTTTCCATTTTCGTCTGCCCTTAAATATTCCAATTCAAAGCTTGTATTTTCTCTTTCATAAATGCTTATATGCTCGCCTCTTATATAGCTTATTATTTCGTCGTAATTTTCTGAATTTGCGGGCTTTGAATCAACAGAAACTAAAACATCTCCGCTTTCAAGCCCCGCCTCGCTTCCGGGCGAATCAGGGTATGCCCCAACAACAAAAATCTCTCCATTCTCACTTATGGTAAACACAACACCTATTCCAATATAATTTCCTGCTCCATCATTTAAGTATTCCTCAAATTCTTCAGGTGATAAATATTTCGTATAAGGGTCGCCTAGTGCCTCAACCATTCCCTTGCACGCCCCATACGCCATCTTTTCCTCATCCGTTTCATATAAAAATACCGCATCCAGATATGCACTTACTTCGCTTGAAACGTTGTTATATCCATTTAAAACAACAGAATTAAAAAATGGATTTTTACTAATTTTCACAACCAGCACAGCCGTTAAAATAAACGTTACAATGCAGCTTATCAAAACAGCTTTAAAAGCGCCTTTTTTGTTTCTTTTTTTTAACTCACAAGCTTCAAACTCATTATTTCCCAAAAATTTTCCCTCCCAAAAGCACTAAGCAATAATTAATCCCTCTATAAATTCTAAGCGGAAGAATAGTTTTTTATTCAAACTATCTTCCGCCAATTATCGCATTTTTACCAAAGATAAGGTCTCGGGTTTACATACTGCCCATCAATTATAACGCTAAAATGGATATGTGGTCCCGTTGAATTTCCCGTACTACCCGCCGCTGCAATCTGCTGACCTTTAACAACCTTCTGTCCCGCAGAAACATTAAGTGCGCTATTATGAGCATAAAGCGTAACCATATTTCCATGGTCAATCGTTACGCAATAACCATAAGAGCCTCTCCAGCCCGATGCCAAAACAACGCCATCTCCCGCCGCGCGAACAGCAGTTCCCGTTGGAACGGCAAAGTCAATTCCGGTGTGATAATTTTGCTTTCCTCTCAATATTCTATAACCAAATTCAGACGTAACGGGGGCTCCTGCGTAGCAAGGCAAGCCAAGCGAGCCATTTCCCGCAGATACAATCTTTCCGGAATTTGAGCTTGAAGAATTCTTCTTTTGAGCCGCAGCAATCTCCGCTAATATATTAGCCGCCGCTTTCTCATGCTCCTTTTGCATCTTATCATAATACGCCTCATCTTCTTTAAGCTCTTTAACCTGAGAATTATTCTCGCTAACCTTCGAGTCAAACTCCGACTTTTTTGAAACAAGCGTATCTCTTTGCGATACAATAAGCTGCTTATCGCTTTCAATCTGCTTTTTCGCATTTTCGCTCTCTGTTTTTTTCCCGCTCAAATCCTCAATAAGAGCCATATCATGGTTATAAAGCTGAGTAACCATCTCATATCTTAAAAGAACATCTGAAAGACTTTTCGACGAAAAAAGTATATCCATATAGCTGGTTGCTCCTTGCTCGTACATAACCCTGAGCCTCGTTTTCAAAAGCTCATCATTTTTTTCAATATCCTCGCTTATAGCCTCTATTTTCGCCTCATTTTCTGCAATTTGCGTCTCAAGCCTGTAAATATCCGAATTCAAATTGTCAATATCGCCTGCAAGACTCTCAATTTCTTGATTAAGCTGCTTGTTAGCTTCTTCAAGAGCCTTTCTGTCTTTAGCCGCTTCTTCTTTCTTCTTCTTTGCGTCCTCTGCAAGTCGTTGCTCCTCTGTAAGCTTAGAATTTTGCGCAGAAACTACATCTGCAAGCATTACAAAACTAGGCACCAAAATAGCCAAAACCATAGCAATAACAATAACAAGTGCCAAAACTGCACGAGTATTTTTTTTCATACCATCAATCCTCTTCTTTTTTTATTTAGCTAAGCAAAAGCGTTTTGCTTAATAAATCAAATAATTAATTTAAAAGCCTTTGCCGACAGCACATCATACAATCTTGCAATTTTTTCATAATTCCTGAATCTTCTGGTCGACCATGTTCTTTCCATCGCTGCCGAACTCGAAGCCATTATCAACTTCCTTTGCCAACTGCAAAACGCTTACTAATCCGTAGCCTGCGCCTCATTAATCCATATCCATTTTGATTTTTCACAAAACGCCATAAATTCACCGTTTCTTTTAATTCTTTCTTTACCAAACAATCTTTTACTTTATATTCAAAGTAGTTTTAAGCTGAGCTAGCTTCGACGGCCCAATAATTGGCAAAACATCAAATCTACTCTGCTCAATAAGCATTTTCAAGGCAACCGACGAAATTGTAGCATCTTCTCTTTCTGCCCTTTTCTTAATCTCATTAAATG
>JAZNSA010000129.1:0-3022 GCA_045590935.1 Clostridia bacterium
ATTAATATTCCTATTTTTGCCGATTCGTACGTTAAGCCACCTTGAATATATGCAATGTATGGCTCACGAATCGGTGCATCCGCACTTAATTCTATTGAAGAACCTTGACAAAATGCACCTGCCGCCATAATAACCTTATCCGTATAACCAGGCATATCCCAAGGTTGTGGCAAAACAAAGGAATCAACAGGCGCACCTTTTTGGATGCCCTGACAAAACGCAACAACCAAATCTTCTCTTCCGAATTTTATTGAAGTTATAATATCTCTGTGTGGCTCGTTAAGCTTTGGACAAACTTCAAAACCTAATTTCTCAAATATTACACTACATAGATACGTTGCCTTAAGAGCCTGTGCAGTTATATGCGGCGCCATAAAGAAACCCTGAAGCATATTTCTATTCTGACCAAGTGTTGCTCCGCACTCCTTCCCTGCCCCAATTGTAGCAAGCCTATCCGCTGCAAGCTCAACATATTTTTGCTTTCCCGCAATATAACCACCTGTCAACGCAATTCCGCCACCCGGATTTTTTATGAGTGAGCCAGCAAGAAGGTCGCCTTTTGGTTCTTCTATATCTGAAAATTCCCCATAGCAATTGTCAACAATACAAACAATTTCGCTATTCGCATTATGAATCGCATCTATAATTTCATTAATTTTGCTGACGCTGAATGTATCTCGCCAAGAATAGCCTTTTGAACGCTGAATGATAGCTGCTTTAACATTTTTTTCGGAAACCGCTTTGATAATATTTTCAAAATCAGGCTCTCCATTTTCTTTTAAGTCAACCTGCTTATAAGATACGCCAAAATCCGCTAAATTTCCACTTCCGTTAGCTCCATTTATTCCAATAACACCTTCTAATGTATCATACGGCTTACCCGTTACTGCAACAAGAGTATCATTTGGGCGAAGAACTGCCCAAAGAGCCGTAGAAATTGCGTGCGTTCCCGAAATAATATTGTGTCTTACAAGAGCATCCTCACATCCGAACACCTGAGCATAAACACTGTCTATCGCATCTCTTCCAATATCGTTATAACCATATCCCGTTGTGCTTACAAGATGCGCTTCGCTTATTCTGTTATCCGAAAAAGCCTTTAGAACCTTTGCTTGATTTACAAGGGCCCTCTCGTCTATTTCCTTAAAATACTTTACAGATGCTTCCTCTGCTTCATTACAAAGCTTCAAAACACTATCACTTATTTTAAAATTTTCCTTAATGTAATCATTAATATTCATCTTCTCACCATTTTCTTCTATTTAATACTTAAAAATGCAAAGGCTAAACTATTAGCCTCTGCATTTCTTTCGTTTAATAAAACTAAAGATTGTATATATCTTCCCTATCTATGTTTCTTGAGCCACCAATTTATCAAATATGTCCTGATTAATTTTTAATAGTTGTATCCAAGTTCAAACGCCTTTAGATTTACTTCTAAAAATTTTGGAGGAACATTGTCATTTATCGCCTTAATCCATACTTCTTTTTCTATTTCGCTGCTCTTCGCCAAAATACCGATTAAAACAACATTTACCGATTTAGTATTTCCTGCTTCGGTTGCAAGCTTCATAGCATCAACCGGAACAATGTTTTTGAAAGAATCACTAAGCTTTCCTATAATATTCTCGTTATATTTAGCATTTCCTGTTATAACAGGCATAGGGTCAATCTGTTGAGTATTTATAATCATCTTGCCGTCAAGCTTCAAATAAGAAGAATATCTTAAAGCTTCAAGCTCCTCAAAAGATAAAATTATATCCGCCTCGCCTTCGGAGATGATTGGCGAATAAACCTTCTTTCCATACTTAACGTATGTTACAACGCTTCCTCCACGCTGCGACATTCCGTGAACCTCAGAAATTTTAACATCATTACCTGAGCTTTGAGCAACGCTGCCCAAAATACGGCTTGCAAGAAGTGTTCCCTGTCCGCCAACGCCAACAATCATTATACTTTTAACATCGCTCATCTCATTCACCAACCTTTTTTATTGCACCAAATTTACATACGTTTTTACAAAGACCACAGCCATTGCAAAGTGCATCATTAATAGATATAATACCGTCTTTAATTGTTATTGCAGGACAACCAAGCTTTAAGCACATTTTACACTTTTTGCAATCACCCTGACAAATTTCATACAATCCATCAAATTTAACGCTTTTCAAAAGCGCACAAGGACGCTGAGAAATAATAACTGATGTTGTAGGAGCATTGATTTCTTCTTTAACAATTTTTTCAAATTCCTCAAGATTAAATGGGTCGCAAACCCTTATATGCTCCGCCTCAACTCCAACGGCTTCCGCAAGCTTTATAAGATTTACCTTGCTTGCAGGCTCATTTTTAATATTGAAGCCTGTTGTCGGATTATGTTGATGACCTGTCATGCCTGTTATAGAGTTATCTAAAATAATAATTGTTCCGTTGCTATTATTATAAACCGCATCAATAAGCCCTGTTATGCCTGAATGTATAAATGTTGAATCGCCTATAACAGAAACAGTTTTCTTAGAAGCCTCTGTTCCGATTGCTTTTTCCATTCCATGTGCCATACCGATACTTGCTCCCATACAAACAACTGTATCAATGCTTGCAAGCGGAGCCTGCGCCCCAAGAGTATAGCAGCCTATATCTCCGCAAACAGTGAGCCCTAGTTTAGAAAGAACGTAAAACATTCCTCTATGCGGACATCCCGGACACATTACCGGCGGACGAACAGGGATGTTCTCTTCCGTCTTTATACAAGGCATTGCATCTTCGCCAAAAACCACCTTTTTAATCATATCAGGGGTATATTCACCAAGAAGTGAAAATTCATCCTTGCCGATGACTTCGATTCCAACGCCTCTGCAATATTGCTCTATAAACGGTTCAAGCTCTTCGATAACATAAATTTTTTCAACTTTTTTAGAAAAAGCCTTTATGCTATCGATAGGCATAGGATAAACCATATCAAGTTTCAGATAAGAAACTCTGTCTCCCAACGCTTCTTTTGCATATTGGTATGTTATTCCTGCTG
>JAZNSA010000130.1:0-10015 GCA_045590935.1 Clostridia bacterium
TGACAAATAGAAAAAAATGTATTACAATAGTTTAGGTAAGTTTAAAGATAAGGTGTATTTCACGGCACCGATATTTTTAGAAAAGCAATTTTAAGGAGGTAAAAATTATGAGTAGCTATATGGCAAAAGCAAGCGACGCTAGAAACTGGTACATTATTGATGCAACAGACAAGCCGCTTGGTAGAGTAGCAGCTGCAGCCGCTACAATTTTAAGAGGTAAGCATCTTCCAACTTTTACACCTAATGTTGATTGTGGTGATCATGTGATTATCATCAATTCTGATAAGGCGGTTTTAACAGGCAAGAAGCTTGAGAACAAAATTCGTTATTATCACACAGGCTGGGTTGGCGGTCTAAAGGAAATCAAGTATAAGAAGTTGATGGCTGAAAATAGTGATAAGGCTATGTTTATGGCAGTTGAGGGAATGCTTCCTCACAATAGCATTGGCGCTAAGTCATTGAAGAGACTTCGTGTTTACAAGGGCAGCGAGCATGACAATGCAGCTCAGAAGCCGCAGGTTTGGAGCGGCGAGATTAAATAAGAAGGAGGAAGACGAAAATGGCAGATAAAACATCATTTTATGGTACAGGTAGAAGAAAAAGCTCTGTTGCAAGAGTACGTTTGGTACCAGGAACAGGCAATGTTATAATAAATAAGAGAAGTATTGATGATTACTTTGGTTTGGAAACTTTAAAGGTAATAGTTCGTCAACCTTTGACTATTACGGAAACAACCGCTAAGTTTGACGTTATTGCTAACGTTTCAGGCGGCGGTTTCACAGGTCAGGCAGGCGCAATTCGTTTGGGTATTGCTCGTGCATTGTTGCAAGCAGATATTGAGTATAGAGGAACGCTTAAGAAAGCTGGCTTCTTAACTCGCGACCCAAGAATGAAGGAAAGAAAGAAGTACGGTTTAAAAGCCGCAAGAAGAGCACCTCAGTTCAGCAAACGTTAGTTTGTATTGTTCTTTGGGCATTCAAAATCCCGCAATGTTGTTGTATTGCGGGATTTTTTGATATTTGAGAGAGATTTGCCTTTGTTTTAAATTTGAATTTAATAAAATAAGTTTTTTGAAGCATATTAATAATTGTATATAATAGTTAAGACAATTAAAGTTTACGAGGATTTAAGGGTTTATCTGTAAACATTATAAAAAATATGGTGTTGCAATCTTAAAAGCGCAACTTGCGGTTGCGAAAAAATTCCATTTTTAGTTGGTTGATATATAATTGTTAAATTGGTAATATTATATTATAGTAATGGTTGGCATTTTCGAGAAGCTTTGAATTAGTTTGAATTGAAAGGTAGTAAATGGAGGATGTTAAGATGACTATTGGTGAAAAAATTACGCATTTAAGAACAGTTAAAGGATTGTCGCAGGAGCAATTGGCGGAAAAAATAAATGTATCGAGGCAATCTGTTTCTAAGTGGGAAATGGACCAGGCGCTTCCGCAGATAGACAAGGTTGTTTTGCTTTGCGATTTGCTTGATGCTTCTGTTGATGAGCTTGTAAGGGATAAAATTGATATAAAAAGAGAAATTCCAAGCGGAAAGAAGAAAAATAAATATTTCGGAACGGATGGCTTCAGAGGAGAGGCTAATTTGGGATTAACGTCAATGCAGGCGTATAAAATCGGTAGATTTTTGGGATGGTATTATATGTCGGAGCTTTCGGGCTGCACAAAAAACGGATACAGACCAAGAATCGTTATTGGAAAAGATACAAGGCGTTCAAGCTATATGCTTGAGTATTCGATTGCTGCAGGTATTACGGCTTCGGGCGCAGATGCGTATATGCTTCATGTTACAACAACCCCAAGTGTGTCTTATGTTACGAGATTGGATAAGTTCGACTGCGGAATTATGATAACGGCAAGCCATAATCCTTTTTATGACAATGGAATTAAGGTTATAAACAGATACGGAGAAAAGCTTGACGATGAAACAACCTTGCTTATTGAATCGTATATCGACGGTGATTTGAAGGAGCTTGGCATTTGCGGGGATGATTTGCCTCTTGCAAAAAGAGAAAAAATTGGTTGCATAATTGACTATGTTTCGGGAAGAAATCGTTACCTTGGCTACCTTATATCGCTCGCATCCCATTCGTATAAAAATTTGAAAATCGGTATCGATTGTGCTAATGGTGCATCGTGGATGATTGCTCGTTCTGTTTTTGGAGCTTTGGGGGCGCAGCTTACTGTTATAGGTGATGAGCCTGACGGGTTGAATGTAAATAATAAATGCGGCTCAACTCATATAGAAAGAATAGCAAAGCTTGTTCGTGAAAAGCATCTTGATGTCGGATTTGCGTTTGACGGCGATGCGGATAGATGTATTGCAGTTGATGAAAACGGAAATATTGTTGACGGAGATGCAATTATGTATATTTTGGGTAAGAGATTAAAATCCAGAAATATGCTTAATATGGATACTGTTGTTGCTACTGTTATGTCAAACAGTGGGTTGTTTAAGAGCCTTGAGAGGGTTGGCATAAAATGTGAGCAGACAAAGGTTGGCGACCGCTTTGTTTATGAATGTATGCAAGAAAATGACTATTCAATAGGCGGTGAGCAGTCGGGTCATATAATTCTTAAAAAATATGCAACGACGGGCGACGGAATTTTGACGGCAATTATGATAGCTGAGGAAATGTGTGAGCTTAAATCCTCGTTGTCGAAGCTGTGTGAAGAGGTTGTATTATATCCGCAGCTTGTTAAAAATGTAAGAGTTAATGACAAGGCGGCGGTTGCTTCGGATAAGGACGTTATTGCCGCTGTCAGCCGAGTTGACAAACTAATTGGCGGAAATGGAAGAGTTTTACTTAGAGAGAGCGGTACGGAGCCTGTAATAAGGATAATGGTTGAAAGCGAAAGCGAGGAGCTTTGCGAAGAATATGCAAATATTGTAAGAGAAGCAATTGAAAAGAATGGGCATATAGTTGATTAAAATCAGAAAGGAAGATTAAAATGAAATTTGTAAAGGTAGAAAGCTATGAAAAATTAAGTGAGCTTGCGGCAGAAATTATTAAAAATCAGGTTAAAGAAAAGCCTGAGTCTGTGCTTGGGCTTGCGACGGGTTCGTCGCCTATAGGAACGTATGAAAAGCTTATTGAGGCTTATGATGCGGGAGAGGTTGATTTTTCAAAGGCTACATCTGTTAATCTTGATGAGTATATAGGTTTGGACGGAGAAAATGACCAAAGCTACAGATATTTTATGGAGAAGCATCTTTTTTCAAAGATAAATATGAAAGAAACCTACGTTCCGAGCGGAGTAGGAAGCAATATGGATGCGGAGTGCGAAAGCTATGATAAGTTAATTGAGGAGCTTGGCGGGATTGATATTCAGCTTTTGGGAATAGGGCTTGACGGGCATATTGGTTTTAACGAGCCTGATGAAATTTTTGAGAAGGGTACGCACGTTGTTACGCTTGACCAGTCAACAATTGAGGCTAACGCAAGATTCTTTTCGTCTGTAGATGAGGTTCCGACAAAGGCAATAACAATGGGAATGCTTCCTATAATGCAGGCTAAAAAGGTATTGCTTATTGCAAATGGTGAAAATAAAAAGGATATATTGAATTTGGCGTTTTACGGAAAAATAACGCCTAAGGTTCCTGCGTCAATTTTGCAGCTTCATAAAGATGTAACTGTTATATACAGCGAAAAATAAAAATATTGACTGTGTCCCGCAAGGTGTATTATAATGCTTGCGGGGCATTGCTTTTAAGGCGATAAAAGTATGGAGCTTCGGCAGTTATAGAAATTGTTGTAACCTTTGTGTGTGTGAAATTGTTTGCTTTTAAAAGTAAAGGAGGAAAAGATGATTAATAACTATGGTGAATATGAATATTTGAAGCTGCTTTCAAAGAGCTATCCGTCTATTAGTGCGGCAGCGGCGGAAATAATAAATTTGCAGGCTATATTGAATTTGCCTAAGGGAACGGAGCATTTTATCAGTGATTTGCATGGTGAGTATGAGCCGTTTTTACATATTTTAAGAAGTGCATCAGGATTTATAAAAACTAAAATTAATGATATATTCGGAACAACGCTTTCAAAGTCGGAGCAAAATTCGCTTGCAATATTAATATATTATCCTGAGGCGAAGCTTGCAATTGTTAAAAAAAGTGAGGAAAATATAGATGATTGGTATAAAATAACGCTTTACAGGCTTATTGAGCTTTGCAAAAATGCGTCGTCGAAATATACGCGCTCAAAGGTCAGAAAAGCGTTGCCGAAAAACTTTGATTATATAATTGATGAGCTTTTGCATATTGATAAATCAAGCCTGAATAAGCATGAGTATTATCATCAGATTATTCATACGATTATACAGCTTGGGCGTGCGGATGCGTTTATTGTTGCCCTTGCAAAGCTTATCCAACGGCTTGTTATTGACCATCTTCATATTATTGGCGATATATTTGATAGAGGTCCGAGAGCGGATATAATAATGGATGAGCTTTTGCGCTATCACAGCGTAGATGTTCAATGGGGAAATCATGATATTGTATGGATGGGAGCGGCAGGCGGAAGCGAAGCGTGTATTGCCAATGTTATAAGAAATAGCTTAAAATACAATAATTTTGACGTTTTGGAGGATGGGTACGGAATAAGTATGCGTCCGCTTACGAGCTTTGCGTTGGAAATGTATGGGGAGGATGCTTGTGAGAGGTTTTTGCCTAAAAATTTGGAAAACATAAAAACAGGTACTTCGGATTTTGTTTCTGCAAAAATGCATAAGGCTATAACTATTATACAATTCAAATTAGAAGCTCAACTGATATTGAGGCATCCTGAGTATGAAATGCAAAACAGAATATTGCTTAACCTTGTTGATTTTGATAATGGAACAATTGAAATTGATGGAATAAAATACGAAATGCTTGATAAAAATTTCCCGACGATTGATAAATCCGACCCATTTAGGTTAAGCGATAGGGAAGAGGACGTCATAAACCGATTAAAAATGTCTTTTTTGCATAGTGAAAAATTGCAGAGCCATGTTGAGTTTTTGTTTTCAAAGGGAAATATGTATAAGACATATAATGGCAATCTGCTATATCATGGTTGTGTTCCGTTAAATAGCGACGGAAGCTTTACAGAGGTCGATTTCTTCGGAGAAAAAATTTGCGGAAAGGCTTATATCGATAAGGCGGAGCAGGTTGTAAGAAGCGGGTACTTTGCTCTTGGAGAAGAAAAGGAGCAGGGGCTTGACTTTATGTGGTATTTGTGGTGCGGAAGCAAATCGCCGCTTTTCGGCAAGGATAAAATGGCAACCTTTGAGCGTTATTTTATAGGCGAAGATGAGGTTATAAAAGAAAATAAAGATTACTATTATAAATTTATAGAGAGCAAGCAAACGTGCGAAAAAATTCTTGAGGAATTTTCTCTTGATGAGGAGGGAAGCCATATTATAAACGGTCATGTTCCTGTGGAAATGAAAAAAGGCGAAAGTCCCGTTAAGGCAGAGGGAAAGCTTTTGGTTATAGATGGGGGGCTATCAAAGACGTACCAATCTAAAACAGGAATTGCGGGTTATACTTTGATATATAATTCGTATGGACTTGTTCTATCGTCGCATGAGCCGTTTGTATCAACGAGTGTGGCGATAGAAGAGGAAAAGGATATGCATTCTAAGTCGGTTATTTTAGAAAACAGCGCAAAAAGAAAGTTTGTTTCGGATACGGATACGGGAGCTGTGGCGAAAAAGAAGATTAACGAGTTGAATATGCTTTTAAATGCCTACAGGAGCGGTATTTTAACAGAAAAAAATTGAAAAAGCATATAATCCGTCGTATAATAAGATGTTGTTAAGATGTTACAAAAAGTGGTGCTAAAAAACATAAAATTTTATTGACAAGTTTACTTGCGTATGATATAATTCTTTTGTACGGCGATGTACTGTAAAAATTAATAAATTTTAGGAGGGGTCCTTCATGAGAAACTTGAAGAAAATTCTATCAGTAGCATTGGTATTAATGTTAGTTGTTGCGGCTGTTGGCTGCGGTGGTAATGGCGGAAACGCAAAGAAGGCAACGTATAAGTTTGCAAGCGGTGGAACAAGTGGAACATATTATGCAGTAGCAAATGCAATGGCACCAATTGTTGGTCAGGCTGCTAATATGACAGTTCGTGTTGATTCTACAGGTGCTTCAAAGGCAAATATTCAGCTTATTCAGGCAGGTGAGGTTGACTTTGCTATTGTTCAAAACGACGTAATGGATTATGCGTACAACGGAACAGATTTGTTTGAGACTGAGGGTGCTATAAAGGATTTTGCAACTGTTGGCGCAGTTTATGCTGAGGTTTGCCAGATTGTTGCAACTCCTGATATTAAAACTGTTGCAGATTTGAAGGGTAAGACTGTTTCAATCGGTGATTCAGGTAGTGGCGTTGAGTTTAATGCTATTCAGATTTTGGATGCGTATGGTTTAACAAAAGAGGATATAACAGTTGTAAATGCTGACTTTGGTAACTCAGCTGAGCAGTTCAAGAGCGGTGCTATTGATGCGTTCTTCTGTACTGCAGGTGCGCCAACAACAAATATAACAGACTTAGCAGCATCTGCTAAAGAGTATAAGCTTCTAAGTGTTGATGATGAGCATGCAGCAGCGTTGAAAGAAAAGTATCCTTTCTATTCGACATATTCAATTCCTGCAGGTACATACAATGGTACTGAGGAAGATGTTCAGACAGTTGCTGTTAAGGCTACAATCATTTGTAAGGCAGACCTTGATGAACTAGCTGTATACAACTTTACAAAGGCTTTGTTTGACAAGAAAGCAGACCTTGTTACTGCACATGCTAAGTTTGGCGAATTGAATCTTGATTATGCTACAGATGTTGGTAGCGTGCCGTTCCATAAGGGTGCTCAGAAGTATTACGACGAAGTAAAATAATGAGTAATACAGTAAAAAAACTGATTATATCAGTAGCCGCAGTTGCAATTTTAGCTGCGGCTGCTGTATTTATTGTTTCGGAGCTGAGAGGCGATGTTCTTGTTTTGGAAGATGCGGAAAACGGAAAGGTATATGCAAAATATAACATATCCAAAGATGACGTGTTTAGCGTATCTTTTATTCATTCTGTGAATCAGTCGGAGGTTATAGATTATTACAGGGTTGATGAAAGCGGCAAGCTTCATCTTTTCGCAACAAAGTTTCATTCCTTTGGAGCGGGAATGCCAACTGAGTTTCCAAGCTACGCAAGGGTTGAGACGACGGCTGATGGAATTTATGTAAGCAATTTGGATATAGTGCTTGACGATGTTGAGTATATAGTTGGAACTGTTTTTGACCATATCTTAGAAATTCAAGACAAGAAAATTAGTCTGCGAGAGATGTGTGGAAAGAATTCTCATGTTATCTTTAAGGTGAAATGAACTGTTATGGTAGGAGGAAATAAATGAAAGAGGAAAAAAAGGTTGTCATGGAGGCTGAGTCAAATATTGATGCGGAAGCGCTTATGGCAGAATTTGACAGAGAGTCTAACACAAGACACTTTACGGGAACAAAAAAACACGTAATAAATGGCTTGATGGTGTTTTTCTCGATTTTTGCACTTGTTGTTGCTCTTTTGGGTAGGTATTTAAATAAGATTACGTTTTTGTCATCAATTATGGTATGGCCCGGAAACTGTGCTGTGTTTTTAGCACTTATTTTGCTTATAACGTATCTTATCTACCCTGCATATAAGAAACAGGTTTCAAAAATTAATTATATTCCGATATATGATTATATTTTAGGTGCACTTGCGTTTATATGCTTTATGTATATTGCAATTAATGCGCGTGAAATTGCGATGCGTGCGATAAAGATAAATACTGCGGATAAGGTTATTGCAATTATGTGTATGCTTTTGTTGGCAGAGGCGTGCAGAAGGGTTGTTGGTCTTCCGATTTTGTGTGTTATAGCAGTGCTTATCGCATATACATTTTACCAAGGAACGACGTTTACGAGGTTTTTGCAGACCTTGGCGTATACAAAGGACGGTATAACAGGAACGCCACTTCAGATTTGTACTAATTATCTTGCGTTGTTCATACTTTTTGGTGCATTTTTGGAAAAGACGGGAATCGGCGCATTTTTTGTTGACCTTGCAAATTCAATTGCAGGATTTGCGAGTGGCGGACCTGCGAAGGTTGCCGTAATTTCGAGCGCTTTGGAGGGAATGTATTCGGGAAGCAGCGTTGCTAATACGGTTGGTAGCGGCTCGATAACAATTCCTACGATGAAAAAAGCGGGTTATAAGCCTGAATTTGCGGCGGCTGTTGAGGCGGCGGCATCTACGGGAGGACAGATAATGCCACCTATTATGGGAGCGGCGGCATTTTTGATGGCGGAAATAACTGAAATTCCGTATGTTGTAATAGCTGTTTCGGCTATTTTGCCTGCAGTGTTGTATTTTACGGGAATATTTATGATGATTCATTTTGAGGCTAAGAAGCTAGGACTTAAGGGTTTGTCAAAGGAAGATATTCCAAACTTCTTTAAGCTTATGCTTAAAAGGGGATATCTTTTATTGCCTGTAGTTGTTTTGGTTGTTCTTATGGGAAGAGGTATGCCGCCTGCATATTCTGTTGCACTTGCAATTTTAACGGCTATTATAGTAAGCTTCTTTTCTAAGGAAACAAGACTTACGCCCTCAAGCTTTATGAGTGCTTTGGCGGGAGGAACAAAGAGTACGATTGCAGTTGCGATTGCGTGCGCAGTTGCGGGAAACGTTGTTGGACTTGTGAGCCTTTCGTATTTGGGACAAAGCCTTATGGACCTTTTGCGTGTCATTTCGGGAAGCAGTATATTCCTTGCGCTTGTTTTGGTTATGCTTTCTTGTATTGTTTTGGGAATGGGCGTTCCAACAACTGCAAACTATGTTATTATGGCAACTATGGCAGCCCCGCTTATCCTGAGTCTTAGTCCTGATATACCGGTGTTGGCGGCGCATATGTTTGTGTTCTATTTTGGTATTGTTGCAGATATAACACCACCTGTTGCGCTGGCTGCGTATGCGGGTAGTGCAATTGCTAAGTCGGAACCGCTAAAGACGGGAATAACAGCGACAAGACTTGCAATTACCGCATTTATCATTCCATATATATTTGTAATGCAGCCTCAGATGTTGTTTATTAATGCAACGCCATTTGAGATTGTTAAGATTATTATAACATCTATAGTTGGTATAGTTGCAATTTCGGCGGGTATGGAAGGCTATTTCAAGCAGAAAATGGCTTGGTATGAGAGAATAGTTGTTATTGCGGCAGGCCTTTGCTTAATAACACCTGATACCTTTACAGATATAATAGGATTTGTTTTGTTTGTGATTTGCGTATGTTATCAGATGGTACCGCGCCATTCCAAACGGGTAAAAAGGGATTGACAAATGTTGTTAATCCCCTAAGTCGTATGCTACAAGATATATTATCGAAAAAACAATCAGTATTTAGAAAGCCTTTTATATAGCGTTTAATCTCTTGGGTGGTGCTGTTAATTCTTTCTAATAATTTTTCGATACATAAAGTAGGTTGAAATAGTTCTGTTTGTATATTTGTGTTCGCACATCCTTTCATATCTATTATATCAACAGTTATAGTAAAGAAAAGAGGTATGTTTGATTTTTGTACCATTTTACACGCTATATTGGTGGTATACAATGGGAGAAAGAGTTAAGCAGGAATTTAGTCTACATAATTATGCTTCATCAGAGAATGAAATTGTATATTTAATTCTTGCAATTTTAGGATTGAGTATAGTTTCTATGGCTATTATGCAAAGTGATTTCAACTCATTAAAATCGGAAAAGTGCGTATAATAGTTAAGTAGCTATCAGACATTTATTAAAAAGCCAAAGGCTCAATAATGTATATAAATTAATAAAAAAGCATCGAGTTTGTTCAAACTTGGTGCTTTTTGAGTTGCCATAGATTGAATTTTTAAAAGAGAATTTTGTTGCTTTTTTTTGCCTGATGTGATATAATGAGTTTGCAAAGCAAACTCAATGAATTGCCTTCGG
>JAZNSA010000131.1:0-2596 GCA_045590935.1 Clostridia bacterium
CTTTTTATACAGATAGGAGGTATTAGAGTGAATAGGTATGATTATGATGAGAAAAATATTGCGGAATCGCTAAAAAAGGCGATGAGCGATAGTGCGGATGTTGAGGTTGTTAAGTATTTGAATGATGCAAGGGAAAGAAAGATTGATGCAGGCGGGGAAAGCATGGAAATGTATAAAAATGACCCACTTTCCTTAGCGGCAAAAAGCTATATTGACAGCTATTCAAAAAAGGGAATTGAAAAGATTTATGATGCAAGGAGAAGAGCACAGTTGCAGGGGCTTAAGGCGGCTTATGCAGAAGCTGAAAAGGACTACGAGGCAGGCTCTAGAGCAATTGAAAACAGCTCTGCCGAGGCAAAGAGATTGTATTTGGCAAAGGGAGCGAAAGACAAAATAAATATGGAGGAAAATTTGGCAATGTTAGGGCTTGCAAAAGGCGCAAACAGTACACGTGATAGCGGATTTTCCGAAAGTGCGAGAGCAAAGCTTATGTCGGAGGCTGCGGAAGGGTTGACAAAAATTTATAATGATGAGCAAAGTGCGAAGAGCGACCTATTGAAATCAATTAATGAAAAGAAGCAGGAGGCTCGTGCAAAATATGAGGAAAATCTTGATAAATCTTTTGAACAAGAGGCAGATGATAGTATTAACATTGAAAATAATTATCAGGATGCACGAATAAAACAAATTGCAGAAAGCAACAGAATAGGCGAAAGCGAGCGGAAGTTTGATTACGAAAAAAGCAAGGATGAAATTGATACGGCGCTTCAAACATTTATGGCAACTGGAAAAATTTTGAATGAGGAACAGGCAACTTTGCTCGGACTTCCTTTAGGAACGGAAACTATGGATTTGCTTGAAATTATTAAGAATTCGGAGGTTGAGAGACAAAAGTTTGAGGCTGAAAGAAATAACGATGAGTTTGAACAGGCATTTTCGATGTTTAGTAGCGTAGGAAAGATTGTAACAGAAGAGCAAGCTCGTATTTTGGGTGTTCCCGTTGGAACGACTTATTGGCAATATGTTAATGATTATATTAGGGCGAATGCATCGGCTAAGAGTGCAAGTGCAAGTGCGACTCAGGCGAGTGCTGCTTGGAAAAATGCAAACACAAATGAATATAACAGCAAAACTAACAGGTTTAATGCGTATGCTGATTATGTTGACGAGCAGTATAAGAGGGACAGAGAAGATGATATGTATGGTTATTAATTAAAGGAGGATGATTTATGGGTGAGCTTGCAAAAATTTTTGATGGGTTTTGCGCAGATATGAATTTGCTATGGTATGCACTTGGAGTTTTGGTAATATCGGATTTTGCTACAGGAATTTGCAAGGCGTATAAAAAATGCGGAGGTGTATCTAGCTCAAGACTTCGTGATGGAGGATTTAAAAAGGCGGGGATTTTGCTTGTTTCTTTATTGGGATATGGAATGAGCGTGCTATTTTCGGATGATAATATGATTATTGCAAATGGAATTATATCTTATTACATATATACAGAGCTTGTGTCCGTTATTGAAAATTTATCGGAGCTTGGCGTTCCGCTGCCACCAATTATTGAAAAAATAAGAGGAATACGAAAGGAGAATGAAAATGATTAATGAGCACAAAATTTATGCATTTAGCAGACCCGTTTCTGCGCTTGCTGATAATCCGCTTATAAGTGCGGGAAAATTAAAAGAACATTTTGATTCAAACTCTAATGAATTAAAGGATGCGCTGAATTGCATCGTTGATGAGCTTATGGGAGAAAATGGCGCAGAAAATATCGGGATTTCAGGAACAAATTTAAAAGCTGAGATTGAGGATATGAATGAAAGAATTAACAGCAAGGAAAATTTATCTTATGATAAAAATGAGATTGATTTGATGCTTTCGGAAAAAGTTGATAAAGAAGATGGCAAAGGTCTTTCAACTAATGATTTCACTAATGAGCATAAGGAAAAGCTTGAAACCTTTGCGGGCGAAAAAACGACAGACAACGGAGAAATATTTAACGATTACGAAAACAATATAGCAAATGGGGTCTTTTCACACGCTGAGGGAAAAGAAACCGAAGCAATTGGAAAAGCATCACACGCCGAAGGGTGGGACACGCACGCAAACGAAAACTATTCTCATGCTGAAGGTGCTGGTACTTTAGCAGGATATTGCGCACATGCAGAGGGTAGTAAAACAACAGCCGGTGGTGATTTTTCTCATGCTGAAGGTTTAAGGACCATTGCTTCGTCGGGATTGATTCTCAGTTTGCAGGAGCTTGAGTTTGTCTCGTATTCAAATAATATTTTAACGCTCTACACAGACGGTGAATTCTTTGAAAATAATGAAGTGTTTGCTTTTCGTATTGCAAATACGACAAATAAAGTATATATAGATTTGGTTAAGGTAGCAGGCTCACAAAAAAACGGTGATAATTGGGAGTTTGAAATTGAGACTCCAAGAGAAGAACTTAATTTAAACGTACCGAAAGATACTGAGATACTTGCCATAATAAAGGATGACACAGTAGTTACGGGGGGACAGCACGCATCAGGCGACGGCTCGTATTCTATTGGAGATATTTCACATGCTACAGGAAAAGAAACTCTCGCAG
>JAZNSA010000132.1:0-11376 GCA_045590935.1 Clostridia bacterium
GAAAAATTTTTTATAACAATAAAATAAGAAATGGAGAAAACTAATGAGCGAATTGATAAGCAAGGTTAAAAATTTTTTTCAAAGGTATGAGAAAGATGCTTTTGATGAAACAGAAATTGAAAAGAATGAAATAATAAGCGATTTGAAATCTGCAAAAGACGAGCTTGACACCGCAATTTCAAATTTTTCTTTTGCAACCGACCCTAAGCTTATCGAGGTCTATTCGTATCAGATAAAGGCGGCGCAGGTTAAATATAATTATCATCTCACACGCGCAAAGGGATTAAAGCAAATTTAATATTATTAATTAACGGTTCTCTGTGTACAAATAAGCTTCAAAATTAGCTTTAGCTATAAATCCTTAATTATAAATTAATTTTTATACTCTCATAAAAGCAAAATTAGATAAAGCCGAAAAAATAGCAGCAGCAAAATTGCCACTGCCATTTTCATATATAACTTCTCTTCAAATAAGATTTTGATTTATTTCTTTGTAAGCTCTGTACTCTTTTCTTAAAACCTTACGCTCAAATCTTTTTATCAAATCAGAATTTTGAGAAACGCTAAGCTCATTAATTCCCTTTGAGAAAAGAATGTTTCCGATTTCCTCGCTTTTATCACCAATTTTTTTCATATATAAATCCCCATAAAAAAATAATATTGCCCTTTAAAGACAATATTATTTTTTTCTTTTTTTTAATTTTTATTCATTTTTCGTCCGTCTCTTTTTTATGTCTAAAAAATCGCATTCCCGTTAAAGCCTTCTCATCTGCATATAAGCAATTTTATTTAATAATTCCTCTGTTTATCTTAACTTTTAAAATTCTTATAACACTCTCGTTGATTTGCTTTTCATCTATTTCATTTCCAACCGCAGCTTTAATAGCTTCAAACGCTTGTTCAAACTCATTCGGCAAGAAAATCATATCATTTCCCGCTTTAACTGCCCCAACGGCACTCTTTGCAGAAGAATAATTTGCGCTAATCGAAATGGCATCCATAGCGTCCGTTATCGCAATCCCGTCAAATCCCAGCTCGTCTTTAAGAAAATCCATAACTACTTTTTCAGAAAGCGAGCAATTAGTCTTATTGCCAATAAGATTAGGTGCATAGCTATGTCCCGTCATAACAAAATCGCATCCGCCTTCAATAGCCGCTTTGAAAACCTCTATATCTTCCTTCAAAAGCTCGTCCTTGCTCTTTTCGTTTTCGCAATATTCATTATGCGCATCACCCAAAACAGAGCCCTCACCCGGAAAATGACTAACACACGCACTCACACCGTTATCCTGAAGCCCCGAAACAAAGCTTAAAACCATTTTTCCAACTAACGACGAATCTCCGCCAAAGCACCTTTCTTTTTCCGCACTAATGTCCGCAACAGGCGCAAAATTAACATTAAATCCCAATCTCTTAATTTCATTTGCAATAGTTTTCGCACTATTATAGCTTAGCGCTGTGTCCTTTGTTTTTCCAATTTCTGCCGCGCTTTTAATCTCAGTCATATTTAATGCATCAGAATTTCCAATTCCTCTTACGCTTCCGCCCTCGTCGATAACACCTATAAAAAGAGGAATTTTACTGTAGCTTTGAGTTTTTCCAATCATCTCTGCCATCTGGTTTTCATCAACAACATTATCCGCCGAATACAAAAGCCCTCCAATTGGATACTTTTCAATCGCTTTCCTTGTTGTATCGCCCGCCGTAACGCAAGTTCCAACTCCCGTTATTACCTCAGGTCGTATAAACATCATCTGGCATATTTTTTCGTCAAGAGTCATATTCTCAAGGATTTCATTTGCCCTCTTATCAATATCATTTTCTTCTTTTGAGCTCGAATCCAAAACATCCTGACCCTTATCGCTACCTACTGTTTTTGCTTCCTTTTGCTTAAATTCAAAGGGTTTTATCGGAATATAATTTGAAAAAAGTCCACCACATACAACCCCAAACACAAAAAATACAATTGCAACATATACCGCTAAGCCTTTATTCACAATATCAACCCCCTAAGCCTTTATAATCAATATTTCCAAATCAATTATACTATTTTTTGTAATATCTTGTCAATAGCTTTTGATTTTTGTAACTATATTGTTTTTTTACAAAAAGAAGCAAAGGCTTATCAAAAATCCTATGATTGCCTTTGCTTCTCAATATTTCATATATTTCTTATACCCACTTCGCACTTCCCGACATAAGCGTAACCTTGTTTTCGCCAACGCTTAAAAGTCCGCCATCCAGCTCTAATTCTTTTTCGCTTCCGTCTTCAAGCTCTACTTTGCACTTACAAGGCTTAACCGAGGTTATAAACGGAATGTGATTTGCCATAACAGCAAGGTCGCCAGCCGCACCTCTCAGGGATATTTTCCCAATCTCTCCTTCAAACAAATTTCCGTCAGGCGTAGATATAATCAAACTGAGAGTTTTCATCCTTGCACCTTCTTTGCTTTTTCAACTGCCTCGTCAATCGTTCCGACAAACAAGAAAGCAGATTCAGGTAAATCATCGTGTTTTCCTTCAATAATTTCCTTAAATCCTCTGATTGTTTCAGAAAGAGGCACATACGTTCCCGGTATACCAATAAACTTTTCAGAAACGTGGAACGGCTGCGACAAAAATCTCTGTATCTTTCTCGCTCTTTGAACAAGCAATTTATCCTCATCCGACAACTCATCCATACCCATAATAGCAATAATATCCATTAGCTCCTGATATCTTTGAAGTATCCTTTGCACCTCACGCGCAACGCTGTAATGCTCCTCGCCTAAAATCTCGGCTGACAAAATTCTGCTGGTTGACTCCAACGGGTCAACCGCAGGATATATACCCTGAGAAGCTATACTTCTCGACAATACAGTTGTTGCATCCAAGTGCGCAAATGTAGTCGCAGGAGCAGGGTCCGTAAGGTCATCAGCAGGCACATAAACAGCCTGAATTGACGTTATTGAGCCTTTTTGGGTTGATGTTATTCTCTCTTGAAGCATACCCATCTCATTAGCAAGCGTCGGCTGATATCCAACCGCAGACGGCATTCTTCCAAGCAACGCCGATACCTCCGAGCCTGCCTGAGTAAATCTGAAAATATTATCAATAAACAATAATACGTCCTGTCCTTCTTCCTCTCGGAAATACTCTGCCATAGTCAATCCCGAAAGCCCAACTCTCATTCTTGCTCCCGGTGGCTCATTCATTTGCCCGTAAACAAGCGCCGTATTAGCCAAAACGCCCGACTCCGTCATTTCGTTATACAAATCGTTTCCTTCTCTTGTTCTTTCTCCAACGCCTGTAAAAACTGACAATCCACCGTGCTCCTTGGCAACGTTGTTTATAAGCTCCATAATCAAAACTGTTTTACCAACGCCCGCTCCACCGAAAAGTCCTATTTTTCCGCCCTTTGAATACGGACAGATTAAATCTATAACCTTTATTCCCGTTTCAAGTATTTCTGTTGACGTTGCAAGCTCTGCATACTCAGGTGCAGGGCGATGTATAGTCCATCTCTGCGCGTCCTCAGGTGCAGGGCGATTATCAACGGGATTTCCAAGCACATTAAAAATTCTTCCCAAGGTCTGCCTTCCTACAGGCACACTTATAGGCGCATTAGTATCGCTAACAACTGTGCCCCTTGTTAATCCGTCAGTTGACGACATGGCAATACAACGAACCGTATTATCTCCAATATGCTGTGCAACTTCAACAACCAATGTCTTTTCACCATTTTGCATAGATAATGCATTATATATTGCAGGCAAATCGCCTTGCTCGAACTGCACGTCTACAACAGGTCCCATAACTTGCACAACAGTTCCTTTATTTGTACTTTTCATTATTTCACCCCCGTTATATGCCGCTACCGGCAACTATTTCTGTAATTTCTTGAGTAATTGCTCCTTGTCTTGCAGTATTATATTCATGCTGCAAGGAATCTATCATCTGCTCGGCATTTTTCTTCGCCGAATCCATTGCGAACCTTCTCGCAACAACCTCGCAAAGGAAGCTTTCCCTTGCGGCGAAAATAAGCTTTGCTATAATATATTCTTCCAAAACATTTTCTAAAACTGTTTTTTCATCCGGCTCGTAAATTACGCAAGCCCTGCTCTTTTTCGTTCCTTCTTCAAGTGGCAACAAAGAGCTCTCTTTAGCAGTTTGAGTCATCATTGATTCATAGCTCGTAGAAATCAACTTAACAGCCTTATATTTTCCGCTTTGGAAGCCTTCGCATATCTGCCTTGCCATTTTTGAAGCATCATCATAGTTAAATTTTTCAACTTGAATAAGCTCTTTTCCAAATCTCTCACAAGCTCTTTTTCCTATTGCAAAAACGTCAGCATCCTTGTAGCTGCCGGAAAGCTTAAATATATTGGAATTATACCCGCCTGCTAAGCCACGGTCTCCCGCAACAACAATAACACACAAGTCCCCTTCCTCGCGCTTCTGCATATATACGCTTTTTTTACATTCTGATGCTTGTGTCAAAATGTCAATCGTTCCTTCAATAGCCGAGGCATACTGTTTACTTTTGCTCATGGCTTTTGATGCACCTCTGATTTTAGCAGATGCAACAAGCCCCATTGCCTTTGTCAGATGCAATGTTGAATCGATACTTTTAATTCTGTTTTTTAATTGCTTAATATCTTTTCCCAATTACATCACTCCTTCATCTCTTGAAGGGCTTTTTTAAGAAGATTAACATCTTCATCATCGTAATAATTTTCCTCAAATCTCACCAAAAGAGCCTCATACTTATTCTCTAACTTATCAAATAATTTTTGCTCATACTCAGCAACTTTTTGGACAGCAACATCGTTTAAATATCCGTTTATTACTGCATACACTATTGCAACCTGACATCCTACCCTTATAGGCGCATTTCTCTTTTGCTTTAATACTTCAACAATTCTCTCTCCAAGCGCAAGCCTTGCTTTAGTATCGGAATCAAGGTCGCTTCCAAACTGCGCAAACGACCGAAGCTCTCGGTACTGCGAATACAAAAGCTTTAATTCGCCCGAAACCTTCTTCATCGCCTTAAGCTGAGCAGCTCCTCCAACACGGCTGACAGATATACCCGGATTTATCGCAGGCATTACGCCCGCATGGAAAAGCTCAGTTTCCAAGAAAATTTGTCCATCAGTAATTGAAATTACGTTAGTCGGAATATAAGCAGATACATCGCCCGCCTGCGTTTCAATAATCGGAAGTGCCGTAATTGAGCCTCCGCCATACTCAGGTGCAACGCAAGCCGCCCTTTCCAATAATCTTGAATGCAAATAAAATACGTCGCCGGGGTATGCCTCTCGTCCTGGCGGTCTTCTTATAAGTAATGAAAGAGCACGATACGCAACGGCGTGCTTTGTTAAATCATCATAAATTATCAAAACATCCTTGCCCTGCTCTCTGAAATATTCCGCAATTGCACATCCCGAATACGGTGCAACATACTGAAGGGGAGCAGACTCAGAAGCCGATGCAGAAACTATAATGGTATACTCCATAGCACCCGCTTTTTCAAGCTCATTTGCAAGCTGAACAACAGCAGTGTTTTTCTGACCTATAGCAACATAAATACATATAACGTCAGTATTTTTTTGATTAATTATAGTATCAATCGCAATTTCAGTTTTACCCGTTTGCCTGTCGCCTATTATAAGCTCTCTTTGTCCTCTTCCAATAGGTATCATACTATCAATAGCCTTTATACCTGTCTGCAACGGAACGGAAACGCTCTTTCTTTCAATAATACCGGGGGCTTCCGACTCAATCGGTCTTGTCGCTGTTGTTGTAATCGGACCTTTGCCGTCTATCGGGTTACCAAGCGCACCAACAACTCTTCCCAAAAGCGCCTCACCAACAGGAACAGAAACAACCTTTCCCGTACGGCGCACTGTTGTGCCCTCACAAATACTGCTGCTATCCGATAAAACAGCAACAGAAACAGTATCATTTTCCAAGTTCTGAGCCATACCCAAGCTGCCGTCTTCAAACTCCAGAAGCTCGCTTGCCATACATGATTTTAAGCCATACACCCTTGCAATTCCATCTCCAACAAGGATAACCGTTCCCGACTCCTGCATTTCTACACGGGTTTTATAATTTTTTATTTGTTCTTTAATAATACTGCTTATTTCCTCAGGTCTTGTGTTCATTTGCTTATCACATCCTTTATATCCTTAAGATAGCGCCTGATACTTGCATCAATAATATTGCCATCCAATTCAATAATCAAGCCGCCGCCGATTGAACTGTCAATTTCAAAATTCATATTAACATTCTTTCCGCTAATCTTTTCAAGCTTCTTTTGAAGTGCTTCTTTTTCCGTTTCACTAAGCTCAACAACACTTTTTACTTTCGCATTTGAAACGTTTTTCATGCCATCGAAAAGATTATTGTATTCTAAAATACACTCAAAAATGCTTTCTATATGATTTTTTTCGCACAATAGCTTTAAAAAATATAAAACATACTCAGGTAAAACATTTGAAAATGCGGCATCAATAGCGTCAAGCCTCTCATCAATCGGAATACTTGGCGAAGCAAGAAAATCAATATATTCGATTTGATTTTTAAACTCTTTTTCTACAATTTCCAAAGCCTTTTTATATTCAGCTTCTCTCTTTTCTTCGCAAGCCAACATAAATAAAGCCGCCGCATATTCCCTACTTATCTGCGTCATTATCATCACCAAGTTTCTCTATACAAGAATCTATCAAATTTTGATGGTCCGAAACATTAATCTCTCTGTTTATCAGTTTTCCTGCCAAAGCAGCAGATACAACTACTATTTCTTGTTTTATTCCCTCTTCTGCTTTCTTTAGCTCAAGCTCAGCTCGATTTTCAGCCTGACGAACAATTCCGTCTGCCTTTTCCTTAGCCTCAGCAACAATCTTATCGCCACGCCATTTAGCCGCATCTGTAGCCTCTTTTATTATACCTTCTGCATCTTCCTTTGCAGTTTGCATTTTCTCGCTCCATGTGCGCTTATAGCTATCGGCTTCAAGCTTTGCTTTTTCTGCGCTATCATACCGCTCGCTAAGCTCATCTTGCCTTTTTTTAAGCATATTATTAACAGGCCCTACAAGAAACTTCCTTATAATAAGAAACAGAATCACAAGATTTAACAAAGAAATCAATATTTGCCAAAAATTAATAGATATTACATCTAACGATTGCATAATTTCTCCACTCCAACTCTTAACCTATTCTCGACATAAGAATATCAATAAACATACCCGGAGCAACAAACAACAATAATATTGCTATAACAAGTGCGTAAAGACCTGTTGTTTCCGCAATAGCACAACCCATAAGCATAGTAGATGTTACATCTCCCTTGCATTCAGGCTGTCGTCCTATAGCCTCACAAGCCTTCGCAACTGCGTTACCCTCACCAATACCAGGTCCTATACCTGCAATCATTGCAGTGCCCGCACCAAGTGCACAGCACCCCAAAATAATACTAATTGAAATTTCTAACATAAAAAAACCTCCTTTAAATTTACGTAAAACGTATTAATTTTTATATTTATACTATTCAGAAGTGTCTCCCCCTGAAACATATAACATTGTAAGCATTGCAAAAATGTATGCCTGTAAGCATCCGCTGAAAACATCAAAATAAATCGATAATATCGCCGGAATACCTATTTGCAAGAATGGAAATTGTCCGAAAAATCCCGGCAAAGCCCCAAAAATCATCTGCGACAAAGCGGAAAGCCCCGCCGAAACCAAAACGGCAATAACCGAGCCCGACAAAACATTACCATAATGACGAAACGCCATAGAAATCGGAGTTGCTATTTCTCCTATAATGTTAAGCGGCGCCATAAGCACAGGGTCGGCAAAGCTTTTTAAATATTTTCCCAATCCGTTTCTTGCTTTATAATATGTTATAAGGGAAAAAACTAAAATAGCCCATCCCGCAACAACATTCAAATCCGAAGTAGGCGGATATAAACCAAAAAGCGCAATTAAGCTTGAAAACGCCGATAATGCCAAAATTGCAGTAATAAAAGCCGTATATCCCGAAAATTTACTTCCCATATTACCGCTTATCATATTCTTAACCTTTTCAACTGCCCACTCAGCAAAATAATGCCTTTTCTTCCATACACCAAGGCTTATTCCATGCGTTAAATACAAGCACAAAAACATTATCGAAATCATCACAAGAAGTGAATTAACCTGTGATTCAGTTATAGGCAAGCTCTGCAAAGGCATATTTATCGTAAAATAAACAAGCGCACCCGATATTGAAATTCCGCTCTTTGCAGGCGAAGTCAAAATTTTAATTACAATACCTGCCAAAATCGGCAGAATCATCATAATGATATATATTATATCAACTATTTTAAATTGACGAGAATCATTTCTCATCCCCTTCAACCTCCTTTTTTCCCTTATCTTTCCACAAAGGACGAATCGCTATGGCAATTCGTGTGAAAAAAACAGGCACAATCACAGCTACTGTGTTAAAGCACGGCAACGCAACTCCAACAACAACCGCCGCAAATATTGCTACAGTTCGGCTATTTTGCGAAATTCTCATAATTTTCTTTGCCTCATCAGCATCCTTTTCAACCGCCTTTGAAACAGCCAAGCCCATAAAATAAAAATTCAAAATCATAACAACAGCAGTGAGCAAATTGCCCCACAATACAGTCAAATCCCACTTTTTCAAAGCAATAAACACGCATTGCATAATAGCGCTCAGCAATACAATATTAATTGCTATATACTTAGTTTCCTTACGAACTATATTGTTAGGTTTATCCATAAAAACTATACTCCTTTTACAAAGCTTTTTTTAAATATTCAAAAATTCACCATTATATATAGTGTAGCATAAAGAAAAAAATATGTCAATCCAAACAAACCCTTTATTACAACATTTTTCAAATTTTTAAAAAAAATAAATATTTTTTAAAAAATTGTTTGACAAACGCCTTTTTCTGTGGTATAATGTTTCTTGTTCATTAAAATGTGCCGCTAGCTCAGCTGGATAGAGCGTCTGACTACGGATCAGAAGGTCGGGAGTTCGAATCTTCTGCGGCACGCCAAAATGCGGCAGATTTTTAAAATCCGCCGCATTTTTATTTCAAATAAATTTTCTCTGATTTAAAGCTTTTTTATCGTTTATCTTATTTGAATTTAAAGAATCTCGCATCCTTTTCATTCAACAGTATCGACAGGAAAATGAACCTACAGAGAGCACCATCATACGCAGTGTGAGCTTTCTCTTTTTATAAGCGGTGAGGGCACGTATAGCGTTAAGGACTATATCAATTCTCACCTTAGCGAAAATTTAACACTTGAGGAAATCGCAGGCAAGGCTCTCATAAACAAAACATACTTTTCATCTGTTTTTAAAAAATACAATGGTCTTTCCCTTTGGGACTACATAACAATAAAGCGAATTGAAAACGCAATCAAGCTTCTTCATACAACAAATATGACCAAGCTTGATATTGCCCAGCAGTGCGGCTTTGAAAGTAACTTTAATTTTTATAAGGCATTTAAAAAGGTAACGGGAAAAACCCCATCCGAGTATGTAAACGGCTAGCCCACGCAAATCTCAAACAAGCTTTGCCTCAATTTTGAGAAATTTAAAAATCCTATGTCTGCAATTTATAGCTGTAAATATTGACAAAATCCAAATATAAGTGTAATATATAAGCATAATATTTATTATAAAGGAGATTCTAAAATGAACAAACTAAAAAAACTAACAATTGCTTTATTATTATTTTTAACGACATTTTCTGCCGCAGGTTGCAAAAAAGCTAATCAGCCTGCCACCACGCCTGTATCTGAACTTCCCGATGCCTCAGGCTACGCATCATTTAAAGACGAAGCATCAGGAAAATATGGTTTTAAAAATGGTGATGAGGTCGTAATCAATGCCGAATTTGACAGAGTTGCAGAGTTTAAAGATAATTTTTCTGTTGTTTGGAAAAACAAGCGTGCGGGTTATATTAATTCAGTAGGCGAAGTTATTTGCGACTTTCAGTTCGTTGAGGCGGGCAATTTTTCAAACGAGAGAGCTGTTGTAAGAAAAAACGATAGCGATAAGTATGGTTTTATCGGAACGGATGGAAAAATAGCAATCGACTTTATATTTGATAATGTAACGTCTTTTACCGATAACGGTATTGCAAATGTTATTTTAGATGGCAAAGAAATATGGATAGACAAATCAGGAAACGAAGTAAATCCCGAGGACTATCAGGACGAAAATATTGAAGATAATGAAAAAGGCGCGGGTGATAACGCCGAAAATAATGAAGCGGGGTCAGAAGCATCTCCCTCAGAAGCTCCAGGTTCAACCGAAGCGCCAAAAGAAACAGCAGAGTAAATCTTTTGCTAAGGTTTATTTAATATATAAAAAGGGATTGTTAAGATGCAAGAAATAACAACAACTAAAAATAAAACATATAAATTAATACGCTCTCTTCAACAAAAAAAAGTAAGAACAAGCGAAGGCTTATACTTTGTTGAGGGAATAAAAAGCTGCCTTGATGCAATTAAGGCGGGCGCAGATATTGTTTATGTCGCAATCAAAGCTTCACTCTACCCCTTTCTTAAAGAGGATATATCGCGTTTTGAGGTTTGTGTTGTTTCAGACAACATATTTGATTCTCTTTGTGATACTAAAAATCCAGAGGGAATAATTTGCATTATAAAAATCGCAGACCGACCGCTTAATAGCTTGTCTGGCGGGCTTTATGTGTATTTAGATAATTTAAACGACCCTGGCAACTGCGGAACAATAATACGTACTCTTGATGCGTGTGGCGGTTGCGGTGTGATGCTTTCCGAGGGTTGTGTCGATTTATATAATCCTAAAACAATTCGTTCATCAATGGGCTCGTTTTTTAATATTGATACATATACAAACGTTTCATATTCTTCTCTTGAAAAGCTTAAGAGTGAGGGTTTTGAAATTATTTGCACTGCCCTTTCCAATAGTGCAACAGATTTCAAAAACATTTCATACAAAAAAAGCACTATCATAGTAATCGGCAATGAGGCAAACGGTGTGTCCCAAAAGTGTCTTGATTTGGCAGACAAAACGGCTATCATCCCCATTTTAGGAAGTGCCGAAAGCCTAAACGCCGCCGTTGCGGCGGCGCTCGTTATGTATGAATGGCAACGCAATGTATTAAAATAAATTTTCAATATTTAAAACCACTCGCAAAAGGGGTATAGCAAAAATCATCTTGCTATACCCCTTTTTAAGTTGTTTCAATATTATTTCGACGTTATAATAACAGTTTTACTATATGAATCCCAACCAACATTCATATTAAGCGCCTCAGCAAAGAAACGCACAGGCACAAATGTTCTTCCGTTAGTAATCTCTGCGGGAACATCAAGAGT
>JAZNSA010000133.1:0-8609 GCA_045590935.1 Clostridia bacterium
CCTATCGGAAAACATCTTAAAATCCTTAAACACACGCCTAAGCGAAAAATATCTTACTCCTTTAATCGTTGACGAAAGGCAAAAACTGCAATTAAACGGACACCCTCTCGACGTTTCATAATAAATTATTTTGTTGTCGGCTAACGGAAGCTCATCTTCATTATATAGCTGAGGCAGACTATCAAGGTCGCAAATTATTTTTGGCTCGTTTTCAACAACTTCTCCGTTTTTATCCCTGTAGCACAAGCCCTCGACATCTTCAAAAGGCTCGCCTGAAACAAACTTTTTAAGAGATATTTCTCCTTCTCCGCAAAGAACAAAATCAACAAAATCATTTTTTAAAATAACATCCTTTGCATCATAGCTCACCTCTGCGCCGCCAAGCATAACAACGCATTTCGGATTTGCCTTTTTTAGCATAGATGCAATTTTTAAAACATATTCAATATTCCATATATAACAGCTAAACGCATACAAATCCGCCTTGTTTTCATAAAGCTTTGATAAAACACGTTCGTATGTATCATTAATTGTAAATTCAAAAACATCAGCATCCTCGCCTTCTAAAGCTCTTTTTAAGCATCGTATAGAAAGTGAGCTGTGCGAATAGCTCGAATTAATTGCCACAAGACAAATCTTCACGTTTTTATTCAATCCCTTTCAAGTTTATTTTCAAAAACTCTTATAACTGCCGCACAAAGAAGCTTTGCGCCGTTTACAAGACACGCCTCATCCATATTAAATTTTGAGCTGTGCCACGGGTATATACAATCCTTTTCCTCGTTTCTGCACCCAACGTATACAAACGCCGACGGATACTTCTCCGCAAAATAAGCAAAGTCCTCCCCGCCCATAAAAGGCTTTTCCAATTCAAGAAGCTCTAGTCCAATATCGCAAACAGCCCCTCTCATAAAATCAACCGCAGACTTATTGTTCACAAGCGGCGGATACATAAACCGAAACTCGAAATTACTTGTCGTATTATGTTTTTTGCATACCTCGTCATTTATTCGCTTAATCTCGTTATATAAAATATTTCTCTTCTCAAAATCTACTGCTCTCGCAGTTCCCTTGAGTTTTACGCTATCGGGAATAACATTATAAAAAACGCCGCCGTTTAACGCCCCAACAGAAACAACGCAAGGCGAATTTTCGCTGCTATGATTTTTTGCAACATCAATAATTTTTAAAGCAAGCTCCGATGCGGCATAAATAGGGTCGATGCATTTTTCTCTGTATGCGCCGTGCCCGCCCTTTCCAACAACTTCAATTTCAAACTCATCAGGCGATGCCATAAGAGGTCCGTCCTTTAGCGCAATAATACCCGTATTATACGTTGGCTCAACGTGAACTCCAAAAGCATAATCAATATTATAGCTTTCAAAGGCACCGCTCTCTATCATAGGCTTTGCTCCGCCATCTCCCTCCTCAGCGGGTTGAAAAACCGCAACAATCCTTCCCGAAAACTTGTCCTTATTTTTATTTAACGCATAAATTACGGCAAGCAAAATCGCAATATGCCCGTCGTGCCCGCAAGCGTGCATTTTTCCCGAGTGGCAAGAGCGATACGAAACATCGGTTTTTTCCTCAATCGGAAGTGCATCCATATCGGCACGCAGTAAAACGCACTTAGCATTGCTATCTTCAATTTCGCCAACTATATCAGCCTTAATTCCCGTTTTTGCAATTCCTCTTTCATAGCTAACGCCCATTTCATCGAGCCTTTTGCATATAAAATCCGCCGTTTCGTTTTCTTCAAACTCAAGCTCAGGAATTTTATGAAGGCTCCTTCTCGTTTCTATAATTTCACTTTCATATTCATTTAAAAGTTTTTTAATTTCCTCAATCATCTCTGCACCTCAAATCAACTATTCTATTTTGCAAAGCCTTTTAAACTCTTCCTCATCAATTATATTAATTCCTAAGCTTTGCGCCTTATCAAGCTTGCTTCCCGCTTCCTCACCCGCTAAAACATAGCTCGTTTTTTTAGAAACAGACGACGAAACCTTTCCGCCGAGACTTTCGATAATCTCTTTTGCTTCTTCCCTTTTGTATGTTGGAAGCGTTCCCGTTAAAACAAACGTCATTTTATCAAAAATGCCTCCCTCACTTTCCGCCTGCAGATAATTAAAATTAACCCCCGCATCTCTGAGCCTTTCTATTGCCATTAAATTTTTCTCATCTCTAAAGAAGGTATACACGCTCTCCGCCATTATTTCTCCGAACTCATCAATCTGCTCAAAATCCTCTTTTTTCGCATTAATAATTGCATCCATAGTCTTAAAGCGTTTTGCTAAAAGCTTTCCCGCTTTTTCGCCTATATGCCTTATTCCGAGCGCATAAACAAGCCTTCCCAAATCATTTTTCTTAGATTCTTCAAGTGCAAAAAGCAAATTCTCGGCAGACTTTTCGCCCATTTTATCCATAGAGGCAATATCCTCCGCCTTGACGTAGTACAAATCAGCAGAACAGCTTATAAGCTTTCTTTCAAGCATCTGCGCAATAACAGAAGGACCAAGGCCATCAATATTCATTGCATTTCTTGAAACAAAATGAATAATGTGCCTTAAAAGCTGAGCCTTGCAATCAAGCCCCATACAGCGATACGCCGCCTCACCCTCTTCTCTTACAACCGCACTTCCGCATTCAGGGCATCTGTCGGGCATATAAAACTCTTTTTCTTCGCCCGTTCTTTTTTCTTTTAGAACTCTTACAACCTCAGGAATAATATCTCCCGCCTTTTGAATTAAAACTCTGTCGCCTATTTTTATATCCTTTTGACGAATATTGTCTATATTATGAAGAGTTGCCCTTGAAACGGTTGAGCCCGCAACAAAAACAGGCTCAAGCTCAGCAGTTGGGGTTAAAACTCCCGTTCTTCCAACCTGAATTGTTATATCGCAAATTGTACTCTCCTTTTGTTCAGGCGGAAATTTGTACGCAATCGCCCACCTTGGCGCTTTCGCAGTTGAGCCCATAAGCTCTCTCTTTTTAAGGTCGTTAAGCTTAATAACTGCCCCGTCAGTATCGTAGCTGAATTTGCCTCGCTCCTCGCCAATTTCCAAAACTCTTTCAAAAGCGGCTTTAATTCCCTTGCATATTCTGTTTTCGACAACCTTAAACCCAAGCTCTCTTAAAAAATCCAAGCTTTCGCCGTGATTTAAAAACTCAACTCCGTCCGCTCTTTGAACATTAAAAACAAAAATATCAAGCTTTCTTCCCGCCGCAATCTTAGGGTCAAGCTGCCTTAGAGAGCCCGCCGCCGCATTTCTCGGATTTGCAAACGTTGCAAGCCCGCTCTCTTCCCTTTCCTCGTTAAGCTTTGCAAAATCTTTTCTCGAAATAAAAACCTCGCCTCGAACCTCTATATATGGAATATTCTTTTTTAGCTTTAAAGGAATACTTTTTATTGTTTTTAAATTTTCAGTAACATTTTCGCCTCTGTTTCCGTCGCCTCTCGTTGAGCCTCGAACAAAAACCCCGTTCTCATATTCAAGCGAAACCGAAAGTCCGTCAATTTTCGGCTCAACATCAAACTCCTCATTATCAGAGGTTGCCTCGGCAATTCTTCTTCCGAACTCCATAACCTCGCCTTCGTCGAAGGCATCCTGAAGACTTTCCATCGACACAGTATGCAAAACCTCTTCAAACTCCGAAAGTGCCGCTCCGCCAACTCTCTTAGTAGGCGATTCGGGCATAACATACTGCGGGAATTTCGCCTCAAGAGCTACCAATTCCCTGAGCAACATATCATATTCATAATCGCTTACCTCAGGCATATCCAAAACATAATATTTATAAGAATAATCGTTTAGCAAATTTGTAAGCTCTACTATTCTGTCCTTCAAAAAAACATCTCCCTCAAAACATAATCTTTAATGATATGATACCATATTTCAAATAAAATATCAATGTTTTTCTTCGTATATTTTAAGAGTAAATATTTTTTTTAACAAACACTAAAAAATTTGTTTATTGACAAAATCCCCCGCACATTATATAATGAAATTACCAAAGATAGGGGGGGATTATTATGTTAAAAAAATGGATTACAACTTTATTTTTAATCGTTTCCATTGTCTTATCCGTAACAGCTTATGCTTCTGAAGCTGACGGCGACTATGCAGTCGGCTATCTGCAGTATACGATAAAAGACGGGTTAGCAACAATTACTCATTGCGACGAGTATTTAACAGGAGAATTTTCAGTTCCTTCCGAGCTTTCGGGATGCCCCGTTGTTGCAATAGGCGACAGGGCATTTATAAAAAGTCAGCTTTCAAAGCTTACTATTCCCGAAAGCATTAATTACATCGGCGATGAGGCTTTCGCCTTTTCATCTATAGAAACATATATAGGCGTAGAAAATGTTTCTCATATCGGAAAATATGCCTTTGCGGCTTCGCCCGTCAGGTCGATTGCACTTCCGCAAACTATGGAAGAAATTCCCGAGGGGCTTTTTATGTGTGCAACATTTAACGATTACAGCAAGCTTTTCTTGCCATATAGCGCAAAAAAAATCGGTGCTTTTGCCTTTTATGGCATACCGAGCACTATGGATATTGTTTTGCCGCCAAATATTACCGAAATCGGCGACGCCGCTTTTGCACTTTCATACTCGCTGAGATGGAACGATTTGATTTTGCCTGAGGGACTTGTGTCTATCGGTGATGGCGCATTTCAAGACAATAATTCTCTTTTAAGCGTTTCTCTTCCGTCAACTCTTAAAAATTGCGGCAGCGGCGTTGTTCCCGCATTTTTCAGCTGCGATAATTTAGATTCGGTTCAAATGGCAGAGGGTATCCAAAGCCTACCAAACGCTGCGTTTTTAAATTGTTATAAGTTAAGAAGTGTTGATTTGCCAAATAGTCTTACGGCGCTTTCGCCCGACGAATTCAAGCTTGCCGAAAATATTTTAACGGGCGATATTTTTAACTCGGGCGTAAATGTTTACGAAACCAATATTGGTGCTCACAAGGTTACTCAAATGACCTTTGATGTGTTAAACAAAAACCCAATGCTTAATATATACGCCTCAAATGAGAGCTACGGCGAAAAGTATGCAATCGAAAATCAGATTTCTTTAAACGACAAGGAGGATTTTTTGCTTACAAGACCTCAAACGGAAAATGATTTTCTGTATCGAGTATATGGGAAAAAGGCAGAAATAACAAGGTATATCGGTGCAGGCGGTGATGTTGTTATTCCTGATACCTTGGGCGGTTTTCCAACTACAGCAATAGGTGAGTTTGCATTTTATTCCCAGGAAGAAAATGGTGCACTATCATTTAACCAAAATACAGTTTCAATAGTTCTGCCCGAAACGCTTTGCGAAATCCGTTCGTATGCGTTTGCAAATTGTGAAATGCTCGAAAAAGTAACAATAAAAGGAAAAAATGTAGCTTCGGATGCTGGTGCTTTTTACTATTGTGCCAAGCTTAAAGCCGTAGAAGGCTTTGAAAACGTTGTTTCAATTGACAACAGTTGCTTTGCGGGCTGTAAGGAGCTAGTTAAGCTTCCAAAGCTTTCCGAAAGCATAACCTCGATACCCGACGGCTTTGCAGCAAACACAGGAATTAAAGAGCTTACCCTGCCAAGCCATATAACAAAAATCGGAAACACATCCTTTTCAAATTGCGAAAGCCTCGAAGAGCTCAATTTGCCAGACACGCTTGAAATAATATCTAATTCAGCATTTTCAAATTGCAAAGCTCTTAAAGCAGTTATTATTCCCGATAGCGTAAAAACGATTTGTGAAGAAGTCTTTCACGGATGCTCGTCGCTTAAATATGTTAAGATAGGAAAAGGACTTGAAAGCCTTTCGGAAAGAGAAGTAGCAGGGCTCGGCACATTTACCTTCTGCCCCTCTTTGGAAACGGTTATTTTGCCCGACAATCTCAAAACGCTTTATAATTACGAATTCTACGACGGATACTACGGTCGTTTTATGAGGCGAATTTTTATAGAGCGTCCAAAAACGCTTACAATTTTTGCAAACCAAAATTCTTATGCGGCTAACTTTGCTCACATCAACTATATAAATTATATGCCTCTTATAGATGTTGTTGTAGGCGAAAAAAAGGTAGCCTTTGATGCCCTTCCGATTATAAGAAACGGGCGCACACTCGTTCCTTTGCGTGCCATTTTTGAAGCTTTAGGGGCTGAGGTTTTATGGGACGATGAAACAAAAACAGTCAGTGCAGAGCGTGAAGATATTAAAATCAGTTTAAAAATTGGCGAAGCAACGCTTTATAAAAATGGCGAGGCTGTTTTGCTTGATGTATCTGCCGACATTATACAAGACAGGACATTTGTTCCGCTAAGGGCTGTTTCGGAAGCCTTTGACTGCGAGGTTTTATGGGATGACGAAATAAAAACGGCAACAATTTCATATTAAAGAATAAATTTTTCAAAAACATATAGGGGGCTACGGTAAATTTTGCCGTAGCCCCCTAAAAATATTTAATTATTAAAATCCAACGCAGAAATAAAATCCTTATAGAAATAAAGCGAACCGCAACCAATTATAATTGCATCCCTCATTCTTGCAAGCTCAAGCGCCTCTCTTGCCGAATTACAGTTTTTTGATACAAGCTTTTTTTCCTCGGCAAGCTTTTGCATTTGTTTGCTTTTCATTTCACGCCCCGCCGCATTTGCACTGACAAACAAAAACTCAACGCCATCTCCTCCAAGCAAATCGAGTGCGCCCACGAAATCCTTGTCCTTCATCATAGCCATAATATATACAATTTTTTTCCCTTGAAAATATTTTAAAATGCTTTTCTTAAGCGCCTGAATTCCTGCAATATTATGTGCGCCGTCAAAATAGATATTTTCCTCTATTTTTTCAAGCCTTCCTCTGTGCTTAGCATTTTCAAGCCCGAATTTTATATCGCTTTCCCCTATTCCGACAAGCCTTGCCGCCGCCGCTGCAAGCGCCGCATTTTCAAGCTGATTTTCGCCGCCTAGCGAAAGTATCACTTCCCTGTCTTCAAACGAAATTTTTTCAAATATTTCTCTGCAACCAACGCTCTTAAACGGGCTTATTATATTTAACCTTGCGTTTTTCTTTTCCGCTTCCTCAGCTAAAACGCTTAAAACATCCTCGTTTAATGCAGTTGTTACAACATTGCAATTTTGCTTTATAATTCCCGCCTTAACCTTTGCAATTTCAGCTTTTGTTTCTCCAAGGTATGCGGTATGGTCTATGTCTATTTTTGTTATTATTGAAATTTTTGTATTGTCGCAAACGTTTGTTGCATCGCCTGTGCCGCCCATTCCGACCTCTAAAATAACAAGCTCGGCACAAACTTTTTTAAAATACATAAATGCGCACGCCGTTATTATTTCAAATTGCGACGGACAGCTTCCGAATTCGACTTCAACCTCGTCGCACGCACTCTTTGTTGCCAAAATAAGCCCATCAAGCTCACTTACGGGAATATTTTTCCCAAAAAACCTTATAACCTCGCACTTATCTATAAGCTCAGGCGAAGAATAAAGCCCAACCTTTCTTCCCGCACTAATCAGCATACTCTCCAAAAATGCACACACCGAGCCCTTTCCATTAGTTCCCGAAATATGAATAATATTCAAATCCTTATGCGGATTTCCAAGCTTTTCCAAAAGCAGGCTCATTCTCTCGCATCCAAGCTCAATCTTTGTTTGAAATGTTTTAACATAATCATTAAAGCTCATTTTACTTCTCCCGTCATTTTTGAAAATTTAGATAAAAACGGTTTTATCATAAATAACACAACAAATGTTATAACTGCCTGAACAGCACAAACAGGCAATCTGCTCATAAGCATAACATTAAAATTCATCCCAAAGGTCAAAGCAAGGATATATGTTTTTAAAAGCATATTAATCAAGAATATAACAACATCCGCTAAAATAACCTTAAATGTATATGTCTTTTTGCTCTGCTCCTTGCCATATCCAAAAAAAACAAACCCAAAGGCAAAGCCGATAACAAACTCAATAATTGTAAGCTGAGGCAAAAATGCCGACGTAGGATTAACCGCAAACGAAATAATATCCGCCGCCGCTCCTACAATTCCCCCAACAAATCCGCCAAAAACATACGCCGCAACAAAAACCGAGGCAAAGCTTATAGAAAGCTTACTTATATTTCCTATTCTTAAATACCCCGAAATTGCCGACAGTACAAACGTTATCGCAATAAGCAACCCAATCATACAAATTCTCTTTGTTGTCATTTTCGGAAAATTAAAAATTCTTCCGACAGACCAAAACTTTTTTTCCATAAAAAAATCCTCCTTATCCATTTATCTCGCTTAGATGAATAAGAAGGTTTTTTGCCATACATATTCACAGCGGGATGCAAGCCTGATACCGCAACCTCTCGTTTTCGTCTGAAGAACAACTCCCCGTTTCCACAGCACTTAACGCACCAAGCTCTACTCTGTTACACCATACTATTATATATCTGATTTACACAAGTGTCAAGTTTTTTTTAAAATTCGACTATTTTTTAATTTCTATTTTTTTCAACATAAAGCTCTTTTTCGCTTTCATTTTTCTTCTTTCGCTCCATAAGCGCAGCAATGGATTCGCTTGCAGGCATATTTTCAAAAAGAACCTTGTAC
>JAZNSA010000134.1:0-3249 GCA_045590935.1 Clostridia bacterium
ACTCCTTGGCTCACAGAACGACATGGCTACGATCCGACTTGTTGCAATATGTGCAGTTGCGGTGATGGTAAGCATTTTTTCAAAGGCAGGGGATAAAAAGAATGTCGTCGTTTCTTCGAAGGCTGTCTTGCCCCCAGAGCCTACTCCGTATGTGTACGAGGGTGAGCTTGTTGAATATACAGCGCTTGTTGACCATGTGTTTTTTCATCCGCTTATTGCCTATCCTGAGCTTTCGTTTGACCTTGATTATATGTCTAAGGGGTTTGACGATTATTTTGTTACGGCGGGAGAGTTTAAACGCATTTTAGAGCAGATGTATGAGAGGGGATACATTCTTGTAAACATTGATGAGGTTTATGAATTCAGTGAAGAAACAGGAAGATATAAGCAAAAAACGCTTATGCTTCCTCCTGAAAAAATTCCTTTTATACTCTCGATTGATGACTTGAACTATTATGAGTATATGATTGAGCATGGAACCGTTCACAAGCTTGTTTTAGACGATAATGGAGAGGTTGCGGCGTATACTGTTAATCCGCAGACGAAAGAAGAGGAAGTAAGGAGAGATTTGGCAATCGTTCCGATTTTAGATGATTTTATAAAAGAGCATCCTGATTTTTCATGGAACAATGCTAAGGGCTTGATAGGAGTAACGGGTTACGAGGGAATTTTAGGCTACAGAACGCAATCAAAGGTTAAAAATCCTGAAAATCCTTCGGGTGATAAAATTGATAATCCTAACAGAGACAGCGAGGTTGAGGCGATAAAGCCCGTTATTGAGCGTTTGAAAAAAACGGGATGGAAGTTTGCTTCGCATAGCTACGGACACTATGATGCTTCCGCCATAAGCTACGATAAGCTTGCGTACGATACTCAAAAATGGATAGATGAGGTAGAATATTTGACGGGGCATACGCCTGTTTATCTTTTTCCTTTCGGAAGTGTAGTTTCTCCGTCTGACCCGAAATTTGATATGTTTGTTGATAAAGGGTTTGACATTTTGTGTGGCGTTGGAAATGATGCGTATTACTATTATGCGTCAAATGGAGTTTTGACTCAGCGTTGGCATTTTGATGGAATTTTGCTTCGCTTTCAGGCAGACGAGGCAGAAAAATTCTTTGATGCGGGCTATATAATGGACGAAACAAGGCTTGATGTTTATAATGACCCGAATTTTAAGGGATAATCAGGAAAAAATAGCGAAGGTCGGTATAGATGAGCTTGTTTGAATTATAATAGATTTTTTCGTTATATCAAATTTAATAATCTTCACTTAACATATTAATGCGAATAAAATTTTAAAATATTCATATTAATATAAACGGGGGTGGGGATTATGAAAATGAATTTGAAAGCTTTTATCGGTATTGGACTTATATTTGTATGGGTTGTTGGAGTTTTGATGCATTTTGCTTATGAGTGGAGCGGAGAGAACAGATTTGTTTCGCTTTTTGCGCCTGTTAATGAATCAACATGGGAGCATATGAAGCTTGTATTTTTTCCAATGCTTATTTATTCGATTTTTGGTATCAGGGCTTTAAAATCGGAATTTAAAAATATTGCTCCGTCTATGTTTATCGGGATTCTTGTTGCTACATTTTTAATTCCTGTATTATTTTATACATATAGCGGAGTTTTAGGATATAACAAACCGTTTTTTGATATTGCAACGTTTTTTATAAGCACTGCTATTGGGTTTTATGTTTCGTATATACTGATAAAAAATTTAAGCTTAAGCGGTATTGAGAGTTTGGAGCGCATATTGCTTTTTATAATAATTATTGTAGCAATTATGTTTTTTGCCTTTACGCTATATCCGCCGAAGCTTGGGATTTTTATTGAGCCAAAAATAGCTTGATTATTTTTGAAAAATGTGGTATCATATAGTTAGGTTGTTATTATTTAGAAAGGATGATATCTGATTATGAAAAAATATGTATGTCCATGTGGATATGAGTATGACCCTGCAATAGGCGACCCTGATAACGGAGTTGCAGCAGGAACAGCTTGGGAAGATGTTCCTGAGGATTGGGTTTGCCCAATCTGCGGTTTAGGCAAGGAAGTTTTTGAAGAGGCATAATCAAATGATTAAAAGCAAAGGCGGCATCAATTTCATTTTGATGCCGCCTTTGTTTTTAGCAAAATTTTCGGATTATTCTAAAAATTATATATGAAATCAAATTTGCAATTATAACACTTGCCCCCGGGGGAGTATTAAACATAAAAGAAAATACAAATCCTGAAAAGAAGCAAACAACTGATATTATAACAGATGCAATAATTACTCCCTTGAAGCTTTTAAACAGGCTCATTGCACATAGAGCAGGGAAGATAATCAGCCCTGTTATAAGCATTGTTCCCATAATTCTCATTCCTGCGGCGATAACAAGCGCACATAAAATTGCAAGAATTGTATTAAAAAGATTAATGCTTGTGCCCGTTGCTTTTGCGAAGCTTTCGTCGAATGTTACCGAAAAAATATGGTTGTAGAAAAATATGTACGTTAATGAAACAAGAGCAAAGAGAGCCAGGCTTAAATAAAGATGCTCTTCCTTAACAGAAACTATACTTCCGAAAAGGTAGCTCTCAATGTCAATGTTAGTTCCTGTGCCGAGTGAAACAGCAAGAACACCAATGGAAAGACAACTCACCGATAAAAGCGCAATTGCCGAGTCGCCTTTGAGATGCCCTTTTTCATTTAACTTTAAAAGAAAGAGAGCGGAAATAATTATTATTGGCACGCTAAACATCATTGGTGCGAGGTTAAAAACCGTTGCAATGCCAAGGGCACCGAATCCAACGTGCGAAAGTCCGTCGCCAATCATTGAATAGCGCTTTAAAACAAGGCTAACGCCCAAAAGCGCCGCGCATATTGATATAAGTATTCCAACAAAAAGAGCACGAGTTAAAAATCCGTATGAAAAAATTTTTGTTATGGCATCAATCATTTTCACTGCCCTCCATAAAATGACGTCCGATTTTGGTTTTCTTGTATTCCTCGCCACTTCCAAAAAATTCTATACCGTCCTTTAAATGCATAATTTTATCGGCATATTTAACTGCTGTTTCAATATCGTGAGAAACCATTATAACGCTTAAACCTTTTGTCTTATTAAGATTGTATATTATTTGATAAAATTCGTTTGTAACAATTGGGTCAAGACCCGAAACAGGCTCGTCTAAAACGAGGAGCTTGTCGCAAGCGCAAAGCGCACGAGCAAGCAAAACTCGTTGCTTTTGTCCGCCTGA
>JAZNSA010000135.1:0-12615 GCA_045590935.1 Clostridia bacterium
AATCGGACTTTTTTTGCAAAATTTATTTTAATACTATTGCTTTTTTTCTTTTTTATGTTAAAATGTATTATAAGATTTATTTTTTTATGGGGGGACTTAGTAATTATGCAACTTTTAGAAGAAATGATTTCAAAGAACGGAAAAATTATTGGCGATGATATTGTTAAGGTTGATATGTTTTTAAATCATCAGGTTGATATGAATTTGATGAGCGAAATGGGCAAGGAATTCAAACGTCTCTTTTCGCACAAAAAAATAACAAAGGTTTTAACTTTAGAGGTTTCGGGAATTGCAATTGCCGCTATGACGGCTCTTCACCTTGGCGTACCAATGGTGTTTGCAAAAAAAACTGCCTCAAGAAATTCCTCTGACGATATTTACGAAAGCGAAGTTTATTCGTTTACTAAAAATCAAACATATACGATTCGTGTTTCAAAAGAATACTTATCCAAAGACGACAGCATTTTAATCATAGACGATTTTTTAGCCAACGGAAAAGCTATGCTTGGCTTAATTGATTTGGTAACCCAAGCAGGTGCAAGCGTTGTCGGCGCAGGAATTGCAATTGAAAAAAGCTTCCAAAAGGGTAGCAATATGCTTCGTGAAAAAGGCTTTGAAATTCATTCCCTCGCTATAATAGATTCAATTGCCGACGGAAAAATAACATTCGGTCGTGAATAATTTGAAAGGATTTTTGCTTTGAAAGAAATAATAATCGGAAAAAACGATAGCGGACAAAGGCTAGATAAATTTATGACAAAGCGATTTTCTTCTATGCCGCAAAGTCTTCTATATAAATATATAAGAAAAAAGTGTATAAGAGTAAACGAGAAGCACGAAAAAGAAAGCTTTAAGCTTTCTGAGGGCGATGTTTTAAAGCTCTATATAAACGACGAATTTTTTGATTCACCTCCCGCAGATGAAGCATTTATGCACGTTCATTCAAATATTGACATTATCTATGAGGACGAAAATATTCTTCTTGTAAATAAGCCTGTCGGAATGGTTGTACACGACGACGAAACTAAAACCTGCGATACTCTTATTGCCCATATTCAAAGCTATTTATATAAAAAAGGTGAGTATAATCCCGAAGATGAGCAAACCTTTGCTCCCGCTCTTGCAAACAGAATAGACAGAAACACACAAGGGATTGTTATTGCTGCCAAAACCGCCGAGGCGCTTAGGGTTTTAAATGAAAAAATAAAATCCCGTGAAATAGACAAAAGCTATATCTGCCTTGCTTTTGGTAAATTTGAAAAAAAGTACGATATGCTTTTTGACTATCTTGTAAAAAACGAAAAAACAAAAACCGTCAAAGTATTAAAAGCTCCAACACGAACTTCTAAAACAATCAAAACTGAGTATAGGGTCTTAAGCTACAAAGATGGTATAAGCCTCGTTGAAGTAAATCTTTTAACAGGCAGAACGCACCAAATTCGTGCACATCTCGCATCAATAGGACATCCTCTCGTTGGCGACGGTAAATACGGAACAAACAAGGAAAACAAAAAAGCAAAGCGACTATATCAGGCGCTCTGCTCATACAAATTAACCTTTAGCTTCAAAGAAGATGCAGGAATTTTAAATTATCTGAACGGAAAAACATTTTCAGTAAAGGATATTGATTTCGTTTCCGAATTTGGATTTAGTCTTGATAAGATTTGATTTTTTTGCGAGTTGGCAGCCTTTGCCACCTCGCTTTTATTTTGAATACAACAAGTTTTAAGGGTTATTGGGTCGAATTCTTATTGTTCTTAAACCTTTTTATAATAAAATACAAGAAAATAACAATCGCAAGAACAACAAGTGTTAAAACAAGCATATTTGAAATTGAGCTTACAGGATTGCTTGTATTTTTGTCGCTATCTATTATAGCATCATTATCCTCTTCAAAACTCGGCTCATAAACAATAATAGTATCACCAATTTTTTTATTTTCCCCAATTTTATTAAAAGCTATAACTACATCTATTCCATCAATTAATTTTGCAACGCTTTCTTCATTTATGTTGCCAGAGTTTAGCCTTAAAATAATTTTTTCACAGCCCGCTTCCCTCGCTTTTAAAACGCTTTCCTCAAGCTCTACAAGCATATCACTTTCGCTCATATTGTCGTTTTTTTCATTTTCGGAAATATCAATAGTCGCAATCCCATTTTTCGCATCTATAAAACTTTTAATATTAAAATTCTGCGCATAGCAAACAGTTATTACAAAAAGAAACAAAGAAATTACAAAAATAATTTTTTTAATCATCATTTTCCTCCTCCGCATACATCTGCCCGCTCAATGCATAAACGCTTCTCTTTGGCGCAGTTTTAGAATTCCCCCACGGCATATCCTTATTTCTATAATCAAATTTCAATGTAAATGTATGAACATCCTCATTAAGCGCTTCAAACGCCGCCTTTTGCTTTTCAAAAATCACCCTATAGAATTCTTCACATTTTTTACTGCTAAGATATTTTTCCGCCTTAAGTGCAATATCTTTATAATGCGATATGCAAAAATACTCACACTCTTTAATTTTATTTTCAAATTTTTTATCATTTTCATACATATAGAAAAAAACCTCAAAATATCTCTCCATCGTATCATTAATCTGCGAGCATATAACACAAGACTTTTCAATCGACTTAAGATTTGCCGCAATTTTTTCTCCTGTTGATGCCTTGTTTTTAGAAAAAGCGCCTTTCTTTTTAAAATTCTCAATGGCTGTCCTATCCAAATCAAGCTTCCTTCTTACTTCGGCTAAATGAGTATCTAAAATCAGTGCAAGGCTAAGCTTGTTTGGCACCTTCAAAAGCATATCAAAATGCTTTTGACAAAAGCCAAGTGAATTAGAAAGTGTTCTTGCATCAGGCTCCATCATCGACGGACCAACCGTATAATCTATCCTGCTTTGCTCAAGCTTCAAATAAAGCCTGCAAAACGGACAGCCACACTTTTCGTCAAACGCCTCATTTACTGGTATTGTATATATAGTTTCTTTCAATATAATTCAACTCCAATCTATACATACTATTATAAAGAAGTAACAAGCCTATGTCAATACAATTTTAACTCTAAAAACTAAAAAACAGATTGGGCACAAAAGTCCAATCTGTTTCTTATTTTTAATTGACTTAAATTACTTAAGCTCAATCTTAGCGCCTGCTTCTTCAAGCTTAGCTTTGATAGCTTCAGCATCTTCCTTAGCAGCAGCCTCTTTAACAGGCTTTGGAGCGCCATCAACAAGCTCTTTAGCCTCTTTAAGACCAAGGCCTGTGATTTCACGAACAACCTTGATAACAGAAATCTTGTTTGCACCTGCATCAGCAAGGATAACATCAAACTCAGATTTCTCTTCAGCTGCAGCAGCAGCACCGCCAGCAGCAGCAACCATTACAGGAGCAGCAGCAGATACACCAAACTCCTCTTCCAAAGCCTTTACTAAATCGTTTACTTCTAATAAAGTAAGTGTTTTAATTTCTTCAACTAATTTCATTACATCAGCCATTTTAATTTCCTCCATATTTTTACATAAATTTTTTCGGTTAAACCGATTTTTCTTTTTAGATTTTTGTTTTTACGCTCTACATTCTCTAATGAAAAACGCAATAATTTTCTACTGCACTAAATTTAAATTATTCAGCAGCCTCGCCATCCTTGTTTGCGATAGCATCCAAAGTTCTTGTCAATTTGCTGATAGGAGCCTGTAAGCTTCCAAGCATTTTCGAGATAAGAACTTCTTTTGATGGAATTTCAGCATAAACATTAACCTCGTCTGCGCTGATAACCTTTCCATCCATAAAACCTGATTTAATGCTTACAATGTCAGCATTTGCTTTAGCGAACTTAGCCAAAACTCTAGCAGGAGCAAGAGCATCCTCTGAAGATATAGCCAAAGCTGTAGGACCATGCAAAACTTCATCAAGTTCATTCAAACCAACTTCGTTTGCTGCAAATCTTGTTAAAGTATTCTTAACAACATGATAATCAACACCAGCCGCACGAAGCTCGTTTCTCAAAGCAGTATCCTGCTCAACAGTCAAGCCTCTGTAGTCAAACAAAACTCCGGCTTGAGCATTTTTCAATCTTTCAACCAAATCAGCAACAGCCTGCTTCTTTTGATTTAAAATCTTTTCACTTGCCATTTTGTTTTCACCTCCTGTGATATTCCAATATAAAAGCTCTCTTGCACAGAACGCAAGAGAGCCTAATGTTTACATTAATATATAATAAACAATTAAAACCTCATCTCGGTAGGATTTACCAAAAAGAACCTACTGTCTGCGACAAGAATATTTATATTTAAAAATTACTACTGACATATTATATCACAATTTTTGTGTTATGTCAATAACTTTTTTTATTAACCCTCAGCCTTAGCAGGATTAATCTTAATTCCAGGTCCCATTGTTGAAGCAACAGCAATGCTCTTTAGGTACTGACCCTTAGCAGCAGATGGCTTTGCTTTAATAACAGCACTTATTAATGTATTGTAGTTTTCCTTAAGCTTATCTGTGCCAAAAGAAACCTTACCGATAGGACAGTGAATAATGTTTGTCTTATGAAGTCTGTACGCGATTTTACCTGACTTAATTTCGCTAACAGCTTTTGTTACATCAGGTGTAACAGTTCCTGCCTTTGGAGATGGCATTAAGCCCTTAGGTCCTAAAACTTTACCCAAACGTCCAACAACACCCATCATATCAGGTGTAGCAACAACAACGTCATATTCAAACCAGTTGTCGTTTTGAATTTTTGGAATTAACTCCTCGCCGCCTACAAAATCAGCACCTGCAGCCTCTGCCTCAGCAACCTTGTCGCCCTTAGCAAAAACCAAAACTCTTGCTACTTTACCAGTACCATGAGGAAGCACAACTGCGCCTCTAACCTGCTGGTCTGCGTGTCTGGAGTCAACGCCCAATTTAATATGAAGCTCTACAGTTTCGTCGAACTTAGCCTTTGAAGTTTTAACTGCAAGGTCAAGCGCGTCTGCAGGCTCATACAATTTAGATTTATCCACAAGCTTTGCGCTATCTGAATACTTTTTACCTCTAAACATACTTACCTTTCCTCTCTTTTGTGGTCAAACAAAACTGAATCTTTCAGCTTCTCCCACGTAATAAACAATCCGAATTAACAGATTAGTCTTCAACAACAATACCCATACTTCTTGCAGTACCTGCAATCATACTCATTGCTGCTTCAACAGTTGCCGCGTTCAAATCAGGCATTTTCTGCTCTGCGATTTGCTTAACAGCATCCTTAGAAATTGTTGCAACCTTTGTCTTGTTAGGCGCACCTGAACCGCTTTCGATTTTACAAGCCTTCTTTAGAAGAACAGCGGCAGGCGGAGTCTTTGTAATAAAACTGAAAGAACGGTCTGCATAAACAGTTATAACAACTGGAATAACCAAACCTGCATCCTTTGCTGTTTTTTCATTAAACTCCTTACAGAATTGCATAATATTTACGCCATGCTGACCTAGAGCAGGACCAACCGGTGGTGCCGGTGTTGCTTTTCCGGCTGCAATCTGCAACTTAATAAAACCTATTACTTTCTGAGCCATGTGACTGAGCACCTCCTTCTTAACTTTGCCTTAACAAAAATTAAAGCAATAATGTGGTAATGGCGGACCATCGTCCTCCCACGCAAGATGCACACTGCACCTTGGAGGATGCGAAAAATTCGCAATTTTATATTGGCAACGCTTGCCAAGCAAGCCTCACCTACACACAAAAGTGTGCTATAACAAACGCTGCTGCGTCTATTAATCTAAAGCCTGTACCTGATAAAAATCAAGTTCTGCCGGAGTGTCGTGTCCAAACATAGATACGCGTACCCGAACCTTTTGCTTCTCCGGATTAATTTCCTCGACAACACCAATAAAGTCTTCCAAAACGCCGGAGCAAATTCTGATGCTGTCGCCAACCGCAAAGTCAATGTCAAACGACGGTTTCTCAATTCCAAGCTCAATAACCTCTTCATCCTTTAAAGCAACAGGCTTTGAACCGGGACCAACAAAACTCGTTACACCCCTTGTATTTCTGACAACATACCAGCTTGAGTCAGTCATAACCATTTTAATTATAACATAACCCGGAAGTACCTTTCTCAAAACAGTCTTCTTTTCCTGAACACCCTCGTCTGTCTCCTTAATTTCAACAGACTCCTCCATAGGAATTCTAATATCAAGAATTAAATCCTGCATTCCTCTGTTCTCAACTGTTTTTTCAATATTAGTCTTGACTTTGTTCTCATAACCGGAATAGGTATGGACTACATACCATTTTGCTTCTTCTGCCATACTGTATTAACTCCTTTACAGTTAAATTACATTCCGATTCCAAACATATCCTTAAATGCCTTTGAAATATCTCCAAGGATAGAACCTCTAACCAAACCGCCGAATATAACATCGACAATTCCCAAGAAAACGGCTACAATAACAATAACAGCAATAACAATAGCCGTATTATTAACAGTCTGCGCCCAAGTCGGCCAAATAACCTTTTTAGCTTCGCCCTTAACTTCCTTGAAGTATTTTATAATTTTGCCGAACAAGCCGACCTTTTTAGCATTCTCACTCATAATCTTACTAACCTCCTCAATAAAGAGAAACGAAAAAAATTACTTCGTTTCCTTATGCAAAGTATGCTTTCTGCAAAATCTGCAGTACTTATTAAGCTCTAATCTGTCAGGAGTGTTTTTCTTATCCTTCATTGTATTGTAATTTCTCTGCTTACACTCTGAGCAAGCCAACGTAATCTTTGTTCTCATTTATACGACACCTCCATTTATGTTTATTTTTTTGTGCCAAATTTTAACTGCAATCAATCAAATTTTTCACGCACAAAAAAAAAGACTTCTGCCAAATCAATAATAATATACCATATTCTAACGATTAAGTCAAGAGTTTTATTATATTTTTTCCATTATTATTGAATAAATTCCTGCTTTTCATTTGATATTTGCTAAAATCGCACAAAAAATGATAAAAAACGCACCTGAAACGACGTACAAATCCGACATTTCAGATGCACTTTTTCTTTTACAAGAATATCAAAAATTACTCAGCAACCTTTATAACCTCTCTGCCATTGTAAAAACCACAGTTTCCGCAAACTCTGTGTGGCATTTTAAGCTCCTGACAATTAGGGCACTTAACAAGGTTTGGAGCTTCAAGCTTCCAGTTCGCACGTCTTTTATCTCTTCTTGCCTTTGACACTTTCCCCTTTGGTACTGCCATTTGGGCCACCTCCTAAAATTTATAAGATTATATTTATTTTTTGATTTGTAGAATTAATTGTCTAACAAACCCCGCAAAATCATTAAAAATTACTATTGCAATAATTTGCAGCAATTTTTTAAAGCAGCTTCTTTAAAGCCTCAAGCCTTGGGTCAATCTCTTGTCTATCGCATCCGCATTCGCCTTCATTTAAATTCTTTCCACACTTAAAGCAAACGCCCTTGCAATCCTCACTGCACAAATACCGAATCGGCAAATTCATAAACACATAATTAGACACAATTTCATCAAGCTCTAATCGATAGCCCGAAAAAACTATAACATCATCCTCATCGTTAATCTGCACATTGCTTCCCTCATACACAAGCGACTCGTCAATGTCAAATCCCACATTTTCCGTCAACGGTTCGCGGCATCTTCCACAACTAACAAGCACAACGCACTGCGCATGCCCGCTAAGACACAATACGCCCCCGACGTTTTTCACATTAACCTCAACCTTTACAGGACCGTCAAAGCGAATTTCTTCGCCCATATACCTTATGCTTTCAAGGCACACATCCCCGCAAAAGTCTTTTTCGCTTCCCGTATTCTTTACAAGCTCTGATAAATCAATAAACATAACTCACCTCATAAAACTGCAATAAACATTATACTAGTTATTCTCATAAATGTCAAGTTTTTTATAAATTTTTTTCTAAATTTTCTAAATTTTTATTGTTTTTACTACAAAACTATAGATTTTTTTGTTTTTTTTATACATTTTCCTCGTTTATTTCGTCATTTTCACTATATTCTTGCTCAAGGCTTTGATTTTCGTCATCCTCTTCCTTCCCATTTTCTTTGCTTTCGTCTGTACTTTCTGCAGGCGTCGGCTCAGGCTCGTTTTTTTTGTCCTCCTCACTGTGCTTATCCTCTTTGTTTTCATCTTTGCCTTCCTCGTCGTCGCTTGAATTAACGCTTGTAAGAGGCTCATCATCCACCTTGTCGTATTCGCCATTTTTATATTTTTCGATTTCTGCCTTCAAATCCTCGTTTTCCTGAATCAGCATCTCATTTTCAATTTTAAGCTCACTTATTTGCCTGCTTTGGTCCTTAAACTGCTCGTTTTCTCCTCTGGAAAATGACGCAATCGCCCACACGATAAACGATATTGCACAAATCGAAATAATTCCTAAAATAACGGCAACAATTCCTGCTGTATTCCTTTTTTTATATCTGACTCCGCTATAGTATTTTTTATTTTTCACAAAAAAACCCTCCGTTTCACTGATACCATCAATCAATAAATCTATCAAATTTACTTTTGTCTTATTTCTTAAATCCGCATAGCCTCGCCGCTTGAAAAGAAATAGATATATTTTTCAATTTCTTTTTCCTTCATTTTTTCCAAAAGTGCCCTTGCATAAACATCAAGCTGTACCTTATACTTATTAATTAAGCCGCCGCTTATATTCTTTAACGAGTCCGTTTTATAATCGAGCAAAATAACCTTATCACCCTCAAAGAAATAACAATCTATTATTCCCTGAACAAGAATTTTTTCCTCTCCCTTATAATCATTATAAATATCCGCCGCTCTCATATTTATTTCAAAAGCAATTTCTCTTTCAACTCTTTCGGAATTTATCATTTTTCTTCCAATTTCACTTTCAAAAAACCTGATTATACTTTCCTTATCTATTGCGGCTTTTTGCTTATCGCTAAAAATACCCTCCTCAAAAAACCTTTGCGCCAAAGAATCTATATACTCATTTGTTATTTCGGCTTTTAAATCTATATTTTGCATTATATAATGCGTTGCCGTTCCTTTAAGCGCTCCGAAGGCTTGTCTTTCCTCCTCCATAAATGAAGGGCATTTCAAAAGCCTCGTATTATCCTCTATATACCTTTCGCCGTCGAGCTCAGTATCAAATACACGCTTAAGCTCCGTAACAGACAGTTTTTGGGGAATCATAGCTCCGCTTTTGTCATATCTGTAGTCAAGAATCTTACAAACTCTTTCATATATAATATCATTTTTTTCCTTTGTATCTTCATTATATACGCCATCAGCCTCAAAGGCAACCTCATTTGTTATTTTTATTTCCAAATCAGATTTTATATCTAAAACGGCAATTCTGCCCTCCGTTATTTTTTTACCCTCACTGCTTCTCATGCACGCAGGCACTATCCAATCGCAATATGTTTTCGCCTCAGCGCAGCTATAAACAGGCAAAGACACGCTCTCCGCCGCCGCTGCAATTTCTTCCCATTTTCGCATTTTTTCCTCATATCTGCTTGGTGCAGTTACTAAAACAAGCTTTTCCCTTGCCCTTGTCAATGCAACATACAAAAGCCTCATTTCTTCGGAAAGCTGTTCATTTTTTGTAGCAGTTTTAATAATATTTTTAATCGGCAATGGATATTTATACCTCAAATCGCAATCAATATGGTCAATGCCTATTCCATATTTTTTATGCATCAAAACAGGCTCTGTCAAATCTCTCAAATTAAATCCTCTGTCTAAGCAAGCAACGAACACAACAGGAAACTCAAGTCCTTTGCTTTTATGAATACTCATAATTCTTACAACATCCTGATTTTCGCCAAGCATTCTTGCGCCCTTTCCCTCGCCCGACATTTTATTAGTATTTTCAATAAAATTAATAAAGTTAAACAATCCCTTGTAGCTTGTTTTTTCAAATGCTTCCGCACGCTTACGCAAAAGCCTTAAATTTGCTCTTCTTACATCACCGCCACTCATTGCCCCAACGTATGCATAATAATTCGTATCATTGTAGAGTGCATCAATAAGCTCATTTGCTTGCATATATGACGCCCAATTTCTCCACTTATTCAGTTTTTCAATAAATAATCTACATTTTTCCCTGAGCTTTTCATCGTTTCCTTTTTCAATATAATTTAAAACACTGTCATATACATCACCATCATAATTTTTTGCTCGTATATAAACAAATTCTTCATCCTCAAAGCCAAAAATCGGACTTCGCATAACAGATAAAAGTGCAATATCCTGTCTCGGATTGTCAACAACCGAAAGCAGACTCATTATGACGCCTATTTCCTCCGTTTCATAGTAGCTCGATGAAACATCTGCAAATGCACCAATTCCATTCTCCTCAAGCACCTTTGAAAAAATTCCCGCTGATACGGTCGGCGAGCGCATCAAAATAACCATATCGCTAAGCTTCGCTTTTCGATACCCTTCTTTTTTATCATATACCTTAAAGCCGCTCGACAAAAGCTGCTTTATTCTCGTGCACACAGCTTGCGCCTCAGCCTCAAGCCCAACAAGCACTTCCTTTTCGCTTTCCTCGTCGTCTTCATCGACTGAGCTTCTGACAAACAAAAGCTCGCAATTTCCTCCTACATTTTCGCCCTCAGCCTCGGGATAATCAGCCGCAAAATTCAATCTTTCCGTTTCGTCATACGTCATCTCTCCAATAGTTTCAGATGAAACCTGCGCAAAAATAAAGTTTACAAAATTTATAACCGACTCTCTGCTCCTGAAATTTTCCGACATTATAACCCTTTGATTTTCGCCGCTATCGTCGCTGTATGTATTCATTTTGTTTTTAAATATCAAAGGATTTGTGTGGCGGAAGCGGTATATACTCTGCTTCAAATCGCCAACCATAAAAACATTATTTCCCCTCGAAATAAGAGAAAATATTGTTTCTTGCATTTCATTGGCATCTTGATATTCGTCAATTAGAATTTCTTCATATTTATCTCTTAGGCGCATTGCACTTTCAGATGCCACAACCTCGCCGTTCTCTTTTACTTCCGATAAAATATCCAAGCATAGATGCTCAATATCGTTAAAGTCAACGAGTGCCTTTTCCCTTTTTTCATTGGTGAATTCTTCGTCAAATTCAATAATCAAGTTTAAAATTGTGCGCACCTTAACCTTAGATTGTTTTAATCTCTCTATATTTTCCTCTCTGTCCTTAAAGAATTTGGCATATATATCATAAAGCCCGTCTTTCGATTTCTTTCTAATGCCTTGAATATATTTTTTATCGTTTTCATCAGCGCCTTTTTTCGCTCGTGCAGAGGTTGGTGAAAAGCTTAAAAGCGCATCACCCATTTTCTTCATATCTCCGCCCTTTAGCGCATCTAAAATCGCCTCTAACGAAGCTATGTCGGATAAAAACGCACTTTCATACGACGAAAGAGTGTCCGCCGCCGCACAAATATCGGCACAAACTCTAAACTGAGATATGTACTTTTTAACCTCAAACTCAATTTGGGAAATAATAAAATCAAAAAATTTCGTCTTTTCAAAATTTTCTATATTATCATAATCGTTAATAACCATATCAATCCACTTTTTATAAAACGGCATTGATTTAACAAATTCATACGCCTTTAAAATCATTTCCCTTAGCCTGTCATCCCCTCTTTGCGATGAATAGGCATCTAAAAGCTCATAAAACTCCTCATTTCCGCTCTCATAATTTTTCAAAAAAACATTATCAAGCGCCTGATTTTTGATAAGTTGAATTTCGCTTTCATTTCCAATTCTGAAATCGGGGTCTAAATCAAGAAGATGAAAATTACTTTTTATAACTCTGAGGCAAAATGCGTGGATTGTTGATATATCGGCTTTAGGAAGCAAGATAAGCTGCCGCGTCAATTGTTCGGCATTTTCATCGTCGTTTGCAATTTTATTTAGTATTGCCGCCTTAATATCCTCTTTCATTTTCACCGCCGCCGCTTCGGTAAACGTCGTTATCAAAAGAGACTCTATATCTATGCTCACATTTTCATCCGTTATTTTTCTTAATATGCGCTCAACCAAAACCGCCGTCTTTCCCGAGCCTGCCGCCGCTGAAACAATAAGATTACAGCCGCTTTTTTCAATTGCTCTAAGTTGTTTTTCTGTCCAATTAATTGCCACTGTTATCTTCCTTTCCGTAAGCTTTTGCAAGGCTTTCGTAAACCTCATCCTTTTTCATTTTAGTAAACACCCTGTATTCGCCGCACTTTTTGTCAAAACGGCAAATCCCGTTATACTTGCAGTAATCGCAAGGGGCTGAATTTTCATATAATGACGGCTTAGCATCAATTTTTCCGTCAATAATTTTATTGCCTATTTCGCCAAGTTGCCTTTTAAGATGCTTAAAAATGCGTTCAAACTCTGTCATCGTTGCAACCTTTGACGTTGCCGATAATTTGCCGTCGCTTTTATATGAAACAGGAATAATTTCCGACCTTGAATCCATATATGAGTCCATAGCCGAAATAATATTTTCGTCGCACAAAACAAGTCCGTCCATCTTCATTTGCTCTGTGATACCCTTTTTTATTACCTCGTCGTCAACAGACTCCTCACCGCTTTTCATCGGCTAAGTCGGAGGCCAAGCGGTC
>JAZNSA010000136.1:0-11752 GCA_045590935.1 Clostridia bacterium
TATTCAAACTGCGGTTTTATGGCAATCCCCCTTTTGCAAACAATTTTGGGCGATGAAGGAGTTTTCTTCGGCTCGGCTTATCTTGTTGCGTTTACGATTTTCGTTTGGACTCATGGACTTTATCTTTATTCAAACGACAAAAAAACTCTCTCTGTATCAAAGATTTTTACAACGCCCGGTATGATTGGCGTTATTGCAGGTTTGTTTTTATTTTTAACAGGACTTCGCCTGCCCGCACCGATTTTCTCTGCGGTCAGCTATATGAGCGAGTTGAATACGCCCGTTGCAATGATTTTGCTTGGTGTTTTTCTTTCGGATGTAAATATTAAAAGTGCATTTTTAAATAAATCTTTATACATTGTTTCATTTTTCAGATTAATAGCAATTCCGATATTAATAATATTTGCCGGCAGGCTTATCAATTTATCCGATAACCTATTGATTGCAACGCTAATTCCTGCGGCATGCCCGTGCGCAACAATAGCATCTCTCTTTGCCGCAAAATATGATTCAGATGCCTCATACGCATCTGAAGTAGTTTCAATTATTACTCTTATATCAATAATTACTCTACCTTGTATAGTAGCCTTGACGGATATGATAAATTTTTAATTTGAGGTGAAAATCAAATATGATTAAAATAAATTCCATTTATTTGAATCCTGAAATTGATAATCTTGAAACTTTAAAAGAGAAGGCTTTTAAAAAGGCTTCTCTTTTGCCGAGCGAATGTCTTTCTTTTAAAATATTCAAACGCAGTATAGATGCAAGAAAAAAAAGCGATATAAGGCTAAACTATTCTGTTATTGTTAAATGCGCAAGCACCAAGATAAAGAATAGGGCACTATCTAAAAAGGATGTTGAAGAATATTGCATTCCTGTCCTTAATTTGGATTGTACTTCTGAAAAGAATCTCAAAATTATCATCTGCGGAATGGGTCCTGCGGGGTTATTTTGCGCATACACTCTTGCAAAAAGCGGACTTTCACCAATAATTCTGGAGCGTGGCTCAAAAATGGAAGACAGAATGGAAGCCGTAAACACTTTTTTTGAAAAAGGAATTTTAAATACAAATAGCAACATACAGTTTGGTGAAGGCGGGGCAGGAACATTTTCCGATGGCAAGCTTAACACTCAAATAAATACACCCATCCTAAAATATATAAGCGACACCTTGATAGAGCATGGTGCTCCTGCTGAAATTGCATATTCGGCAAAGGCACATATTGGTACAGATTTGCTTAGAAATGTTGTTGTTAATATGCGAAACGAGTTAATAAAAATGGGCGTTCAAATATATTTTGATACAACTCTGTCCGACTTCGATGTCTCAAACGGAAGAATCTGCTCCGTTTCGGCTATAAGAAATGGCAAGCTAATTAACATACCTTGCGACAGACTTGTCCTCTCAACGGGGCACAGCGCAAGAGATACCTTTGAAATGCTAAAAAACAACGGAGTTTTTATGACGGCAAAGCCGTTTGCCGTAGGACTTAGGATTGAGCATCCTCAAATCTTTATAAACAAGGCAATGTTTGGAGAAAAGTATTATAATCATCCATCGCTCGGTGCGGCACCATACAAAATATGGACTCATCTTCAAAACGGGCGTGGCGTATATAGCTTTTGTATGTGCCCGGGTGGCGTTGTTGTTGGAGCGGCAAGCGAAGATGGCGGAGTTGTAACAAATGGAATGAGCTTTCATGCAAGAGACGGAATAAACTCCAATGCGGCTCTTCTTTGCGATGTTCGTCCCGAAGATTTTGGAAGCGACAATCCCCTTGCGGGAATGTATTTCCAAAGGAAGTGGGAAAAACAAGCATTTAACATCGGCGGCGGAGGGTACAAGGCTCCTGTAAGTCTTGTTGGCGACTTTATCAAAGGGCGAGCATCCCGTAGCTTGGGAGATGTTTTCCCAACGTACAAGCCGGGATTTTCACTTTGTGATTTAAACGAATGCTTACCTGACTTTGTTTGCGAAAGTTTAAGACAAGGAATTTTAGATTTTGATAAAAAAATAAAAGGATTTAATATGTACGATGCCGTTTTGTCGGGCGTTGAAACACGTTCCTCCTCTCCTGTCCGCATAACAAGAGACGAAACGCTTCAGGCTAATATAAAAGGTATTTATCCTTGCGGTGAGGGCGGAGGATATGCAGGCGGAATAATGAGTGCGGCGGCTGACGGAGTTAAGGTTGCTTGTGCAATAAGGTGATATTTTATACGCTTGACACTGCTGAAATAATATGTTAAACTATAAGCTGTAAATCAAATTTTTATAATGTTTATAAAAAAAGATATAATTGAAAGGGCGATTTTTTATGAAAAACAAACAAGATATTTCAAAAAGAAGAAAGAAAAAAGGGGTTATTCGTTCAAGAATAATTTTTTCTCTGCTCTTCTTGATATTAATTTCAGGAATAGCTGTTGGATATTTCAAATTTGCGAAGCCCGTTAACCAGACAGTTCAGGTGAGAGTAAGAATTGCAACAAGCGATAGGGTTTTGTTAGACTATCCAATTACGGTTGTTGGCGTTAATCCAACGGCTTCAGCTGCGATTGAACAAGCTTGCGTACAAAAAAATATTCCATACACATTTAAAAACGGATTTTTTGACGGGCTTGATAATATTACATATACCCAAAGCGAAGCGTGGCTTTTTTATAAAAACAATGAGCTTGCCTCAATGGGTGCAGAGCAGTGCCCTATAGTCGAGAACGATTTTTTGGAGCTTCGTTTTGAAAACTCCAATATGGCCTTCGGTGATACTCCTGCTATGACTCCTATTCCTCAGGAAGATGCCATTGCACTAAAGATTAAATTTTCATCCGACGACAAGGTTGTTTTGGAAAGCTCAATTTCTATATCAAAGGAAGAGCCTTTTGCACTATCTGCCATTAAGACTCTTTGCGAGCCGCAAAGCATATCGTACACAATTGAAGAGGGCGTTCTAACTTCTTTTAAGGATATTTCAAATGACGATACAAAAAAATGGAATTTTTACATAAACGGGAATGCTATTGATACCGCACTTGATGAGGAAGAAGTTGCCGATGGCGATGTTTTGGATTTCAAATTTGAATTAACCGAATAAAACAGTTTTTTTGCGATATACTAAAATTGATGTGTAATAGAGCAAAGGCGGTTTTTTATGAACAAGTTTAATTCAAATAACAAAAAAACACCAAAGAAAGCTTGGGATGTTGTAGACGCGTTTGTCGGCAAGCATCAGTTGAAATCCGATCCGCTCGGAAGCTGGACCGGTAATCCCGTAAACAGGGATGAGGTGCCTGTTCAAGATGCAGATGACCTCTAAAAAATATCACATTTTCTATTTGTAACCCTATTCCCATATTACACATTAAAATAAAAAAAATGGATTGCATCAAATACGGTGCAACCCATTTTTTATTATCATCAAAATCATTTTTCTATAAATAACTTAAAAAGCCATTAAGCTTATTTATTTCTTATTGCTTATCTGCTTTTTGTCTGCCTTATATAAACAATCAAATAGCTTATAAATGCAACAATGTTTACAACAACAATAAACGCTACGCAAGTCCATTCAACAGCTACAGTTATTTCAGCAAAAACAAGTATCAAAGATGCTAAAATGCTGATAAAGCAAGAAACCTTTCCAAACCAATTCGATGACAAAAGTTTTTTATGTTTCCTATATAACGCAAGTGCCCCTATTCCTATAAGAATTTCCTTAACAAGCAAAAACGCAACAACCCAAACAAGCTTTGCCCTTCCAAATGCAATACAAACCAAAACAGATACCTGCATCAGCTTGTCCGCAATCGGGTCTAATACTTTTCCAATATTACTTATCATATTAAATTTTCTTGCAATAAACCCATCTAAAACATCTGTTATAAACGAAAACGCCAACACACCCATAGCAATATATTTCGCATTTTCAATCGGTGCAAAATATACCCACAGAAAGACAGGCATCAAAAACAACCGTATACACGTCAATATATTTGGAATTGTCAACACTTTCACCCCACATCAGTACCTTTTCTTACAAATTACCAGCTCATTATCTTACAGAGTTTTATCAAATCCTCATCGATTTCCTTTTTAATTTTCAAGCCCTCTTCCATATCAATGTCAATTACCCTGTTATTTTTAACGACTACAAGCCTGTTCTGCTTTCCTTCCATCAACGCTTCAACAGCTTTAAAGCCCATCTCGCTAGCCATTACTCTATCTCTCGTAGTTGGTGAGCCACCCCTTTGAATATGTCCAAGTATGGTTGAGGTTGTTCTTATTCCTGTTCTTTTTTGAATTTCCTCAGCCATTGGAACTGCATCGCCAATTCCCTCTGCCAAAATCACAAGGTAATGATTTTTGCCTCTGTTTTTGCCTTCAATTATAGGCTTTAAAATATCTTCCTCAAACTCAAAATTCTTTTCAGGAATAATAACCGCTTCCGCTCCGCAAGCTATAGCAACCTCAACTGCAATATATCCCGCATCTCTTCCCATTACCTCAATAACCGAGCTTCTCTCATGGCTGGAAGCCGTATCACGAATTTTATCAATCGCTTCTCTTGCTGTATTAAGGGCGGTATCAAAGCCTATACAATACTCAGTACAACCAATATCATTATCAATTGTTGCTGGAATACCAATTGTCGATATTCCATACGCCGCTAAAGCCTTAGCACCCCTAAACGAGCCATCTCCTCCGATTACAACAATCCCGTCAATTCCAAATATTTTAGCAACCTCAGCGCCACGCTTAACTCCTTCCTCTTCCTTAAACTCAGGACATCTTGCCGTCTGCAAAACTGTTCCTCCACGATGCAATATATCGCCGACACCTCTCGTCGTCATATCGAAAATATCCCCGCTAATAAGACCATTATAGCCTTTTTTTATTCCCATAATCTGAATATCATTATAAAGTGCCGTACGAACAACACTCCTTATTGCCGCATTCATTCCAGGTGCATCTCCGCCACTTGTTAATACACCTATTTTTCTAAGTTCAGCCATAAATTATCATCCTTTCAAAAACCTATATCTTATCAATTATAATGCTATGCGCCTGAGAAACATGCAAATCTGTTACCAATATATCATACGAGCAATCATCCTGTTCGCCATTTTTATTGACAGGTCTGATTTTTACTGCCACGCCCTCTTCCTCCAACATTTTCCTCAGGTTTTCAGCAATCTCTCTGTTTTTCGCAATATAAATAACAATCCACATAATAACTACCTTACCTTCTCTCTATCAAAACAATCGCCAAGCACGAATCAATATGCTAAAAATTTAACAATAAAAAACTCCATACTGTTATTTTATACTATTTTCCAAATAAATGCAATAATTTTTTTAATAAAATCTCGAATTTACTTTATTTTAACATTTTCTTCGCCAACAATAGCCGATAATTTTGACAATACAGAGGGTTCTTTTGTGCAAAATAAGGAATTTGCAACCTCTTTGACGATTTTTGTCTTTTCAAAATATACTCTGACCGCCATATCTCCGTGATTTTGCTCCAAAACACTTTTTATTTCCCCCCACTTTTCTTCGTTCTCCTCGCTTAAACGAATATACAAAATTTCCAAATCCTTCTTTGAGCCATTTTTCTCAAGATGATATATGCTTTCGCAGATAAGCTTTGGCGCTTCATCTTCCCTAAGGCTTACTCTCGCCCTTAAAACAACGATTTCATCCTCATTCATAATATGAGAATATAAAATATATTTTTGAGGAAAAACAATAACCTCAATTGATGCAAATAAATCTTCAAAATTTAAAAATGCCATCTGTGCATTGCTTTTTGTTGTCTTATTTTTTCGCTGAGTTATTATTCCGCCAATTGTTACATAGTCGCCATCCTTTACAGATTTATCTGCACTTATAATATATTCCCCATTTTCGCCTTCTGATACAAGCGAATTAATTTTTTGGATGGTTGTTGTAGAAACTCTTTTTAGCTCCTCTTTGTAATCTTCAAGCGGATGCCCAGAAAGATAAATTCCCATCGTTTCTTTTTCCAATGATAACAAATCTTTTTTCGGAAGCTCTTTAAGAGGCGGTAAAACAAATGAAGCATCACTCTCATCTTCATCTTCAAAAAGAGAAATTTGCCCCTCTATGTTGTTTTTGTTTTCATCACTTATCGCCGAAAGCGTTTCTTCATACACAGCAAGAAGCTGAGACCGCTTTGCCCCAAAGCAATCAAATGCGCCACACTTTATCAAATTTTCAACGCATCTTTTGTTTAATTCCTTTTTGCTCATACGCTCGCAAAAATCCATAAAACTTTTGTATTCGCCGTTTGTTTCTCTTTCCTCAGCAAGCAATACTAAAAATCTATGTCCTAAATTTTTAACAGCCTCCAACCCAAAGCGAATATCTTTGCCTTCAACAGAAAAGCAGTAATAGCTCTTATTAATATTTGGCGGCAAAATTTTTATTCCCATATCGCTACATTCTGAAATATATTCAACGGTTTTATCCGTTCTGTCCATAGTTGACGACATAAGCGCCGCCATATATTCCGTCGGATAAAAAGCTTTTAAATATGCCGTTTGATACGCAACTACCGCATACGCCGCCGCATGGCTTTTGTTAAAGGCATAGCTTGCAAAGTCCATTATTTCATCAAATATGCTTATTGCGATTTTTTCTTCAACTCCATTTGCAACAGCACCCTTTATTATAACCTTTCCTTCTTCATCTTTTAGTCCGTAAATAAAATATTCTCTCTCTCTTGCCATAACATCGTGCTTCTTTTTACTCATCGCACGACGAAGCAAATCGGCTTTTCCCAAAGAATAGCCCGCAAGCTTCTGAACAATCTGCAAAACCTGCTCCTGATATATTATACACCCATACGTTACATCCAATATACTCTCAAGCATCGGGTGCTTATATGTTACCTTGTCAGGATTATTTTTATTTTTAACGTACCTCGGAATCTGGTCCATAGGACCCGGGCGATAAAGAGATATTCCTGCAATTATATCCTCAAGCGAGCTTGGGCTAAGCTCCTTCATAAATTCTCTCATCCCATCGCTTTCAAGCTGAAATATTCCCATAGTGTTTCCCGAAGATATAAGGCTGTATACTTCGCTATCATCATACGTCAGCGCATCTAAATCAATCTTTTTTTGCTGACTTTTATAAATATTATCAACTGCATTTTTTATAACAGTAAGGTTTCTAAGTCCCAAAAAGTCCATCTTCAAAAGACCTAATTCGCCTAAATTGTCCATATGATATTGAGTTGTTATAACGCCCTTGCTCATCTGCAACGGAACATGAGTATCAACGGGCTCACCTGATATAACAACGCCTGCGGCGTGAACTCCCGAATGTCTTGGAAGTCCTTCAACAGCCGATGCAGTATCAATAAGCTTTGAAATCTCCTCATCACCGTCGTAGAGTGCTTTAAACTCACTTGAAATATCAAGCGCCTTTTTTATCGTCATTTTTAAGTCGTTTGGAACAAGCTTCGCAACCGTATCAACAACCGAAAGAGGAACATTTAATACCCTGCCGACATCCCTTATAGCGGCTCTTGCCTTGAGCGTTCCGAAGGTTATAATCTGCGCAACTCTGTCCTTGCCGTATTTCTCAATAACATAATCAATAACCTCTCCACGCCTCTCAATACAAAAATCCGTATCAATATCAGGCATACTAACACGCTCAGGATTTAAAAATCTCTCAAAAAGCAAATTATATTTAAGAGGGTCAATAGTTGTTATATTAAGGCAATACGCAACTATACTTCCCGCTCCCGAGCCTCTTCCCGGTCCAACAGGAATAGAATTGTCCTTTGCATATTTAATAAAATCCCAAACAATTAAAAAATAGTCAACATAGCCCATAGAGTTAATAACTCCAAGCTCATAATCAAGCCTTTTTCTATGCTCCTCCAAAACGGGCGAATATCTTTTCTCAAGCCCTTTTTCGCAAAGCATTTTTAAATACTCATACGATGTCATTTCATCGGGAACGTCAAATTTAGGAAGGTGAGTCGTATCAAAATCAAACGACACATTACACATTTCTGCTATTTTAGTCGTATTTTCAATTGCACTTCCCAAATTTGGAAAAAGAGCTGTCATTTCCTCGGCACTCTTTAAATAAAACTCATCCGTTGCAAATTTCATTCTGTTTATATCATCAACAATCTTTCCCATCTGCACACACATTAAAACATCCTGATAAGTAGCATCTTCACGACGAATATAATGAATATCATTCGTTGCAACAATTCCAACTCCTATCTCATCCGCAAGACGAACAAGCTTTGGATTGCTTATCTTTTGCTCCTCAATTCCATGGTCTTGTATCTCAATAAAATAGTTTTCCGCCCCAAACACATCTCTATACCATAAAGCGGCCTGCTTTGCCGCCTCGTAGTCGTTATTAACCATCTTTGACGTAACCTCGCCCGCAAGGCAGGCAGACAAACAAATCAAATCGTTGTGATACTTCAAAAGAAGCTCTCTGTCAACCCTTGGCTTATAGTAAAACCCGTCAACAAATGCATCCGAAACAAGCTTTATCAAATTTTTATAACCATTATTATTTTTTGCAAGCAAAACTAAATGATACATTTCCGAATCAAATTCTTTTTGCTTGTCAAATCTGCTTCTTTCGCTAACATAAACCTCGCACCCTATTATAGGCTTTATTCCCTCTTTTATGGCGGCTTTATAAAAGTCAACTGCTCCGTACATAACGCCGTGGTCAGTCATTGCAACAGCATCCATTCCAAGCCTCTTAGCTTCTTTAACAAGCTCATCAATTCTCGCTATTCCATCAAGCAAGCTATATTCTGTATGAACGTGTAAATGCACAAATTTCTCAGCCACCAAACCTCTCTCCTATCATAATTTTTTTGCAAATTCAACAATTCTCTCTAATCTGTGATTAACTCCTGATTTCCCAATCGGCGGCGAAGACATCCTTCCCAATTCAATTAGCGATGCCTCAGGATTTTCGCACCTCAGCCTTGCAATTTCAACCAATGTTTCAGGAAGCTTATCCAATCCGTAAAGCTCCGAAATTTTGTTTATTGCCTCAATCTGATTTTTAGCCGCTCCCGTAATTTTCTTTATGTTCGCACTGTCGCAATTAACAACTCTATTTACCTCATTTCTGAGTTCTCTCTCTATTTTGAGATTATAAATTTCCATCATCTTTGAATTTGCCCCAACTATTCCCAAAAAATCTGCAATAGCCTCAAATTCTTTTATATAAACGACAAATGTATTTTTCCTCACAGTCAGTTTTGCGTTAATTTTACTCTTTTGCAAAAGCTCAAATAAAATATCCGCCGACCTCGGTTGCTTACATACAAACTCAAGGTGGTAATTCTTCTTAGGGTCCGACAAAGAGCCGCTGATTAAATACGCACCCTTTATAAAGCTTTTTTCGCAACAATTGCTTTCAAATATATCCCCTTCATCTAAAAAGCTGATATTGTCGCCGTCTGCTTTAAGGCCTAAATCCAAGCTTAATCTCTCAATTTCCTCCGCTTTATCTATAGATAAAATATATCGCCCACCCTCTTTTGCAGGAAGGGTTATTTTTTGCCTTCCAACATTTGCAACCTCATCAAGAAGAGCTAACATTCTTTCAAAAACGGCACTGCTCTCCAATTTTATTTTTAAAACATTATTTTTTAAAGTTGCACCAAAGCAAAGCATCGCTACAAGCTCACTGCGCTTGCAACACCATTTTTCATCTGTTGATTCACATATAATTTCTTTTATTTCCGACGCAAATGACATAACTTCTCCTTTGCTCCAATTCATTTTACTATTAATTAACGCCTGTGGCTTTATTTCAAGCACATACAAAGCACCTTGATATTTTTATTTCTTTATCTCATCCCAATACTTTTTTGCCGCTTGCTCAGTTTTATTATTACCATATTTGTAATAAACTCTGTTTTTTATTTCATCGGGCAAATATTGCTGATTAACATAATTATTTTCCATTCCGTGAGGATAGATATACCCTACTCCATGCCCAAGCTTTGCCGCTCCGCTATAATGACTGTCCTGAAGCGAATCGGGAATATTTCCTACATTTCCGCTATTAATATCGCTCATTGCGGCATCTATCGCACAAATTGCCGAATTTGATTTTGGCGACGTAGCCAAAAGAATAACCGCCTCCGCAAGAGGAATTCTTGCTTCGGGCAAACCAAGCTGAAGTGCCGAATCAACAAGAGACTTAACAACAGTCGCCGCCATAGGATACGCAAGCCCTATGTCCTCAGAAGCTATAACCAAAAGCCTTCGGCACGCTGAAATCAAATCCCCCGATGTTAAAAGCCTCGCAAGATAATGTATTCCCGCATCCGCATCAGAGCCTCGTATAGACTTTTGAAACGCACTTAAAATATCGTAATGACTATCTCCATCACGGTCATAACGCATACTCTTTCGCCCTGTTGCCTGAAGCGCAATATCCGAACTTATAAAAACGTTTCCTTTTTCATCAGTTGCTCCCGATAAAACGCAAAGCTCAAGCGAATTAAGAGCCTTCCTTACATCTCCACCGCTAACATTTGCAATATGCTCAAAAATCCCGTCTTCAAACGAAATTTTCATTGTTTCGTTAAGCTTTTCAGCAGCTCTCGCCAACGCCTTTTCTATCTCCTTTGGCTCAACGCTTTTAAACTCAAAAACGTTTGAGCGAGATAAAATCGCACTATATATGTAAAAATAAGGGTTTTCCGTTGTTGATGCGATAAGAGTTATCTTGCCATTTTCCGTAAACTCAAGTAAGGATTGCTGCTGCTTTTTGTTAAAGTTTTGTATCTCATCTAAATAGAGCAATACGCCATTAGAGCCATCAAACGTGCCAAGCTCGGAAATAATCTGACGAATATCCGAAACTGATGCCGTTGTTGCATTTAACTTATACAGTTTTTTCCCGATATTTGATGCGATAATATTTGCAACAGTTGTTTTTCCCGTTCCGCTCGGTCCGTAAAAAATCATATTTGGAATATTGCCATTTTGAAGAAGCTTGTATAAAAGCTTGTCCTTCCCTAAAATATGACTCTGCCCAACAACCTCATCCAACGTCTTCGGACGCATCAAGTCAGCAAGTGGCGATGACATAAAACCGCTCCTTTCAAGTTTTTAAAATTAAACCCTGTAAATATTTTTCAACTATAAGCAAGCCTAACTTATGAGCATAGCATTTTATTTCGCAATCTATTATTTCAATCGCTTGCTAAAACAAGAAAATGAAAAGGTAAAAAACCTTTGCATTTTCTTGTCTGAATAGTATTTCTTATGTTAAATCAATCAATCTGTTAAATTGTCGAAATATCCCTGAACCAAAACGATAGGCGTACCCTTATCGCCCGAACCCCTCGTAAGGTCGCAAAGTGAGCCGATAAGGTCTGTTATACGGCGAGGCGTTGTTCCCTGAGAAGCCATATTTCCAACAAGGTCGCTACCCTTTTTCTTAATTTCGCCCTCGATTGCTTTTTTAAGCTCTTCACCTTTGAGGTCAGCAAAATCGTTATCTGCAAGATACTTAAGCTTGATTTCGTTTGGCGTTCCCTCAAGTCCGCTTGTGTAAGCAGGAGAAACAACAGGGTCAGCCAATTCCCAAATTTGTCCTTGTGGATCTTTAAATGCACCATCACCGTAAACCATAACTTCAACATGCTTTCCTGTTTTTTCAAGTATATTCTTCTGAACGGCCAAAACCAAATCCTTGCATTCTTTAGGGAAT
>JAZNSA010000137.1:0-12228 GCA_045590935.1 Clostridia bacterium
TAGCTTGATAGATGTTGTTTTATTAAATTTGAGTTTAGGAGTGTGTTTTTAGTTGATATCTTCGCTTTTTAATGGGGGAAGCTTGTTGGATTGGTTTGTTGGTATACTTTATGCAATCCCCGCTGTTGTTATTGCTCTTTCTTTTCATGAGTTTGCGCATGGGCTTGTTGCGTATTGGCTTGGGGACAGTACGGCGAAAATGTATGGCAGATTAACTGTTAATCCGAGGGCACACTTTGATTTGTACGGAACGATTTGTATGCTTCTTTTTGGATTTGGTTGGGCAAATCCCGTTCCATTTTCAACGAGAAATTTGAAAAAGCCTAAAAGGGACAGCGCACTTATTGCCCTTGCAGGACCTGCGATGAACTTTTTGATTGCGATTGTGGCCGCTGTTGTTCATTCTCTTTTGCTTGTTTTGTTTATAAAGCTCGGAGGGGTAAATGAAAAGCTGTTTGGAATTTTGCTTGATATTGTGAGCGTAATATGTGTTTTGAATTTGAATTTAATGGTTTTTAATCTTTTACCTATTCCGCCGCTTGATGGCTCGAAAGTTTTGTTTTCATTTTTGCCGTATAAGTGCTATAATTTTATACTGACGTTTGAAAGATACGGCTCTATTATTCTTATAGCGGCGCTTGCAATTGGAATTTTGGACTATCCGCTTGCATTTTTGAGGGGCATTGTATTTGTGCCTATCAATTACATTGAAAATTTTGTTGTTGGATTATTCTTTTAAGATATACAGGTGAGAAGTATGGAGCAGCTTTCGTTTAAGCTGATGGTTTTTGAAGGACCGTTGGACTTGCTTTTGCAGCTTATAGGAAAAAACAAGGTCAGCATTTATGATATTCCCATAAGCGAGATTACAACTCAATATTTTGAAGTGCTTGCGGGAATGGAGCAGCTTGATATGGAAATTTCAAGCGAATTTATAACTATGGCAGCTCAGCTTTTGTATATAAAATCTAGGCTTCTTCTTCCAAACGAAAGCAAGGAAGAGGACGACCCGAGAGACGATTTGGCAAACAGGCTTTTGGAGTATCAGAAATATAAAAATACTTTGCCTTATTTTAAAGAACATGAGTTTTCGGATAAATATTTGTTTTTTAAGGAAGCTGAGGATATTAAGCCGAAGGTTGAATATATTGATAAAAATTTTGATATAAGCGAGCTTACGGATGCGTTTTTGGATATTTTGGAGAGGGCGAAGCGCAGAGAGCCGCCGCCAAAGCAAAACTTTGAGGGAATTGTTAAAAGAGATGTTGTTTCGGTTGGTACAAAGATTAATGAGATTATGGGCGGAATAGCTAAAAAAGGAAAGCTGAGCTTTAAAAGACTTTTTAGCAAATTGGTTTACAGAGATGAAATGGTTGCAACTTTTTTGGCTGTGCTTGAGCTGATAAAAGACGGGAAAATTTATGCAACAAATTCAAAAGAGAATGATGATTTTGAAATAAAATCGGCAGAAAATGGGGAAGATTTTAATGAGTAGCTTGCAAGGAATTTTAGAGAGCGTTTTGTTTGCCGCAGGAGAAGCGGTTAAAACGGATAAATTAGCAGAAATTTCAAAGGTTTCGGCTGAGGATGTTGTTGAAGAAATGAATAAGCTAAGAGAGTTTTATAAGCAAAACGAGCGAGGTTTTTCAATTTTGGAAATAGATGACGGATATCAGATTTGTACAAGACCTGAATATTATAATTATGTGCAGGAGATTGCGGGCTTGCGTCGTCAGCAAGGGCTTTCAAATGCGGCGCTTGAGGCGCTGAGCATTGTTGCATATAATCAGCCTGTTACAAGGCAGACGATTGAGTATGTAAGAGGTGTTAACAGCGACGGAGCTGTCAGTAGGCTTGTTGAAAGAGGGCTTATTGAGGAAAGCGGCCGTCTTGATGCACCCGGAAAACCTATTTTGTATGTTACAACTCAGGAGTTTTTAAGAAAATTCGGGCTTAAGAGCCTGGCGGACTTGCCTGAGATTAAAGAGGGCGTAGAGGTTGCAGACGAGAGTGGCGAAGCGATGGAAATTGATATATAAAAGCTTTATTATTACGATTTGACTGGAGTGAGCAATTGTGTTATTTTGGCTTTGGTTTGCGTTTGCGGCTATTATGATAATATTGTTTTTTCCTGTTGCAATATCCTTTGAATATGCGTTTTCCGCAACCCAAAAGAAGAGCATATTTGTTATAAGAGTTTTTGGGAAAGATGTTTATAATTCTGAAAATAAAAAGGATAAAGAAAAAAAAGATAAAAAAGAAGATGAGAAAAAGTTAGATATAGATTTTTCTTTTGAAAAGATGAGAGGCATTGTAAAAAACGAAAATGTAAAAAGATGCTTTTTGAGAGCTTGTAAAAGCTTGCGGAGAATTTCTGACTTAAAAAAGCTTGAGCTTAGCTTTGACTTTGGATTTTCGGATGCCGCAGCAACGGGAATTGCGGGGGGAGCGGCATATTCTATAGTTTATGGTGTGGTTGCAAGAATATACTATTTTTTCAAAATAAAAAAAGAAAATATGGATATTCGTGTGGTGCCGCATTTTGACAATCAATGCTTGGAATTGTATACAAAATTTGAGTTTAAGGTCAGGTTGGCGTATGTTTCTCTTGCAATTTTAGATATTTTAAGGATGTATAAAATTGTAAAGGGAGAAATGAGTAAAGTTTGAAATATCGCATAAGATATTTAATATTAAAAATTTTTATAGGTGGTGTAAGAATATGAGTAATCAAATTGACAGCATTATGCAAACAGCTCTTTCCAATATAAAGGAAATGGTTGATGTTGAAACAATCGTTGGAAATCCTGTGAATACCCCTGACGGAACGGTTATTATTCCTATTTCTAAGGTTTCGTTTGGATTTGCGGCAGGCGGAAGCGATTTTGGAAAAAAGGGAGAAAACTCTGAGGCAATGTTTGGAGGAGGAAGCGGCGGCGGAGTTTCTATTTCGCCTGTTGCGTTTATGGTTGTAGGAAAAGAGCAGATTAAGCTTTTGCCTATTAATCAGCAGTCCTCGGCGGTGGATAAGGTTATAGACTTTGTACCGCAGGTTATAGATAAAATAAATTGCAAAATAAATAAAATCAAGGAAAAAAAGGCAAAGGATGAGCCTGAAATTGTAAAGGCTGCGGAATAGTTTGAGTATAAAAAAGTACGGCAAGATGCATTAAAAGTGTAGTTTGCCGTATTTTTTTATCTTTTTTTGTGGGTTTTGAGGGATGAAAAAATTTTTTTCGACAGCAATATTTTACAAAGTTTTTTAAAGCTCTGATATATAATATTTATATTAATACGAAAGAAAAAGGAGCTTTTAAATATGGCAAACGCTGAGATACAATCATATAAACGTGTTGAAAGAAATCAAGATGGTGAAATGAAAAAAGAAAAATATGTTCCGAAAATAGAGCTCGATGAATTTATTATCGGAGTTATCTCTTTTTTGATTTCAAGAGTGAGCATTGCAAACGGTTTAAGCCCGTTCGGAGCGGCGTTTTTTGCGGCGGGCTACAGATTGGAAAGAAAAAGCGTTTTTTCGTTTTTCGGAGCGACACTCGGCGTTCTTACGCTTTCTCAAGGAGCAGATGCGCTGAAATATATTGCATCAATGCTTTTGTTTGCGGCGCTTAAAATACCTATAAAAAAAGATGGACTGTATACAAATGCAATGCTTGCGGGAGCGGCACTTTTTGTATGCGGATTTATTAAAACTCTTGCGGGTTATATGCTTACATACGATTTGCTTATATTGACATTGGAGGCTTTTGTATGTTTGTTTTTTGTTGTGGCATTTGATGCGGCAACGTCGTACATAAATAATAAAATGTTTTTTTCTTATATTTCAAATGAACAGCTTTTGTCGCTTACGTTTGTTTTAGCGTTGTCGCTTTCGGGGATAGGGAAAACGGTTGCGATTGGATATTTGAATTTTTGCGAGATAGCCTGCAGCGTTATAATTATGGTTTTGGCAATGCAAAGAGGAGGAGCGTTCGGAGCTTGCGCAGGGGTTGTTTCGGGAATAGTTTGCGCAATAGGAAAAGATGCAATAATGAATAGTGTTGGAATATATGCACTTTGTGGATTTTTTGGCGGTTGCGTAAAAAATTTAGGAAGAGGAGGAGTTTGTGCGGGCTTTCTTCTTTCGGGGGCGTGCAGCGGTTTTTTGACGTCTACGGCTATGTTTGAAGGTGCAAATTTAATTAATATGATAATTGGCGGGGTTATTTTCCTTTCTGTTCCAATGAAAACGCTCGATAAGGCGAGAATGTTTACGGAGGGGATTTACGTTGAACCTGAAGATGTTTTGTATATGAAAAAGGCAAGCGAATATATTCAGGGCAGAATTAAATCATTAATTCGGAGTTATGAAAATCTCTCGGAGGCAACAAGGGTCCAAGCGGTTGAAGAAAATTTTGAAAGAAATGTTGAAAAAGCGGTAAATAGCGCAGTTTTGAAGGTTTGTTCACGATGCGGAATGAAGAATATGTGTATAGAGAAGGATAGCGGAGTTCCAAAGCTTCTTTTTGAAGGTGAGCTTAAGTTGTTTGAACAAGGAGGCGACGGAGGCGGAGAGTTTCCCGAAAAATTTATAAAAAACTGCATTAATTTTAAGGATTTTTCTTCGTGTGTTAATCATTTTTATTCGCTAAGCCGAGCAAATGAGCTTTGGCAAAAACAAATTTTAAGCTCAAGACAGCTTGTTTCAACTCAGTATCTTGAATTTTCAAAAACATTAAACAAGTTACGCCTTGAGCTTGCAAAGGAGCTTGCGGGTGAGAAGTATGATGAAAAAAAGCTTGAAACAAAAATTTTCAGTGAGCTTTGCAAAATGAACCTTGCACCTGTAAATGTTTGCGTTAGGGATGCGGATAAAGGGTATTATAATGTTTTTATAAAATTTATGGAAAAAAGCTACAACTCATACAGAAATGAAATTATGCAGCTTGTGTCTGATGTGTTTGGCATAGATATGAATATTGTCAACACAAATGAAAGTAAAGAAGAAAACACCTTGTTTTTGGAGCCTATTTACAGATATTTACCGATTTGCGCATCTGCAACGGTGAGAAAGGATAAAAATGGTGAGAACGGAGATAATATTATAAAGGAAAATATGTCAAAAAGCAGATTTTTTATGTCTGTAAGCGACGGAATGGGAAGTGGGCACGAGGCGGCAATGCAAAGCCGAAAGGCAAATGCTATGTTTTTAACGCTTCTTGATGCGCAGTATGATATGGCGCAAGCGATTAAGCTTGTTAATTCCGCACTTGCATCACAGGGCGGAGAAGTTTTTACAACGGTTGATATGAGCGTTGTTGATTTAATGGATGGAGTAGTTGAGTTTGTTAAAATAGGTGCTATGCCGTCGATAATAGTATATGATGACAGAATGGAAAAGGTTTTTGATAATAATTTGCCGATTGGAATATTGGACAGCGTTAAGGCAACAACAATAAAAAAACAGCTTCAAGCGGATAACTTAATCGTTATGTTTTCCGATGGTGTGTGCGACGATAAAAATAGTTACGATTGGATTTGTAACATTGCTTGGGAGCTTAGATACGCTTCGCCTGATGAGATTTGCGAGGTTTTGTTAAAGGAAGCTATAATAAAGAACAGAGGAAAGATTTTAGACGATATGAGCGTTGTTGTTTTTAAGCTTAAAGAAAATTTATGAAGAAAAAACTGTAAGTTTAGTATATATGCGCTTGAATTTGGAAATAATAAATATGAATGTTGCTGAATATAGGAGGAAAAGTAATGACGGGCGGAAGAAAAAACGAGCAGTTTGACATTATAATACAAGCGCAGATGATTGTTGATGAATACGAAAAGAAATATTTCAGGTGTCCGAGTGAGATTGTTTTAAAGCTGAAAAAAGAAAATAAAAGGAAAAAAGCAATTGTTCTTTTTTTTATCGCATTGATTGTTATAGCGGCTATTATGAAAATTGTTTTATGAGTTTAAAGAAGCAAAGGCTGATTTTAAATATCCTTTGCTTTTTTGCGTATTATCTATTGACATTTTTGACCTTTTGGATGATAATATATAATGAGGGGGAATAGAAATGACAACGAAACTTGAAATATTTAAAAAAAGCCTTAGCGGAAGAAATATTACCGTTATAGGAATTGGGGTAAGCAACGTGCCGCTTATTAAGTTTCTTTGCGAGAACGGAGCTTGCGTTACGGCGTGCGACAAAAGAGAAGCGACTGAGCTTGAGGGCGAAATGAAGGCTTTAAGTTCTTATAGCATTACATATAATTTGGGAAAAGACTATTTAAATGATTTGTCGGGCGAAATTATTTTTAAAACACCCGGTATGAGATATGACGTTTCGCAGTTGGTTGAAGCAAGAGAGAGGGGAAGCGTAGTAACGTCGGAAATGGAAGTGTTTTTTGAGCTTTGCCCGTGTAAGATTATTGCAATAACAGGCTCAGACGGAAAAACAACAACTACAACCCTTATCAGTGAAATCTTAAAAAAGCAAGGATATAAAGTATGGCTTGGCGGAAATATCGGAAATCCGCTTATTGGTGAGCTTGAAAATATTAAGGAAAGTGATATTGCGGTTTTGGAGCTCAGCAGCTTTCAATTGCACACTATGAAAGCATCGGCTAACATAAGCGTTGTAACAAATCTTTCGCCTAATCACCTTGATATGCATAAGGATATGCAAGAATATACAGATGCGAAAAAGAATATATATCTTCATCAAAGCGATAGCGATTTGCTTGTTTTGAATTATGATAATGAAATAACGAGTAAAATGCAAAGCGAGGCAGTTGGAAAAACAGTTATGTTTTCGGCTAAAAGCGAGATAAAAGACGGAGTATACTTAGATGACGGAGCAATAGTCGCATTTGGAAAAAAGATTATTGATATTTGTGATATAAGAATACCCGGGATGCATAATGTTGAAAATTATATGGCGGCGATTGGCGCTGTTTACGAGCTTGTTGACATAGCTTCTATAGAGTATGTTGCAAAAAACTTTGGCGGCGTTGAGCATAGGATAGAGTTTGTAAGAGAGGTTTGCGGAGTTAAATATTATAATGATTCTATCGCCTCAAGCCCAACAAGGGCAATTGCGGGGCTTCGCTCGTTTGACCAAAAGCTTATTATTATTGCAGGCGGGTACGACAAGCATTTGCCGTTTGACGAATATGGATTTGAATTAAAAAAGCACGCAAGTCATCTTATTTTGATGGGCGATACTGCACCATTGATAAAAAAAGCGGCAGAAGCGGCAGATATGACAGATATAACTATGGCTTCATCTATGGAGGAGGCTGTGAGAATAGCAAAGCGTATAGCGAAGGAGGGCGATATTGTAATGCTTTCGCCTGCTTGCGCAAGCTTTGATATGTTTAAAAACTTTATGGTGAGAGGAAATGTTTTTAAAGAGGCAGTAAACAATTTGTGAGAGGAATGGAAAAATGGATATAAGGGAAAATCTTTTTAAGCTTTTGAGTGCCTACGGCGTTTCAGGTAATGAGAAAAATGCCGCAAACGTAGCGAAAGAGCTTTTAGAGCCGCTTTGCGATATGGTTTATATTTCAAAGTCGGGCAGCGTTATTGGCGTTAAAAAGGGAAGATGTGAAAATGGAATCAAGGTTATGCTTGATGCTCATATTGACGAAATAGGGCTTATGGTTTCAAAAATTGACGAAAGCGGATTTTTGAAATTTACGACGGCTGGCGGAGTTGATTTTAAGAGTCTGCCGGGCAGTGAGGTTACTGTTTTTGGAAAGGAAAAGCTTTGCGGAATAATAGGAACAAAGCCGCCACATCTTCAAAAGAGCGGGGAAAAGGATTTGTCATTTACTGCAGATGAGCTTGCTATTGACATAGGCTATGACGAAAATAAGGCGAGAGAGCTTGTAAGCGTAGGGGATTTTGTTGGGTTTAATTTAGATATTTCGCTTTTGGGTGAGAATAAAATTTCTTGCAAGAGTTTGGATGACAGAGCGGGAGTGTGCAGTATTTTATATAGCGCATATATGATGAAGGATGAAAAGTTTGATGGCGATATATACTATGTTTTCTCGGTCGGCGAGGAGGTTAATATGAATGGCGCAGTAACGGTGGCAAATGAGATTTGTCCCGATGTTGCACTTGCCATAGATGTAACGCATGGCATAACTCACGACAACAGAAAAGATTCGTTTGCGCTTGGAGAAGGACCGTCATATTCAATTGGACCTAACGTTTCAAAAGCAGTTCAAAAAATTATTGAAAAGAGCGCAGAAAAGCTTGAAATAAAAATTCACCCTGAGGTAGACGGCGGAAGTACGGGAACAAATGCATGGGGGATACAGGTAAGCAAAACGGGGGTTATGACGGGCGTTTTATCAATTCCGTTAAGATATATGCATACTGCGGTTGAAACTCTTGATTTAAGAGATATTGAAAGCGTTTCAAAAATAGTTTGTGAGTTTACAAAAGAAGCATTAAAGCTTAAGAGAACGGAGGAAATAAAGTGCTGTTAAAAAAGCTTAGTGAATTAAATGGCGTTAGCGGAAACGAAGAAAAGGTAAGAGAATTTATAATAGACGAGATAAAAGCTTACGCAGACAAAATTTATGTTGATATAATGGGAAATTTAATCGTTTATATAAGGGGAGAATCTTCTGACAAGAAAATAATGGCGGCGGCTCATATTGACGAGGTTGGCGCAATTGTTTCGCAGATTACAGACGACGGATATTTAAAATTTAAAACTGTTGGCGGAATTGATGAGAGAGTTTTGATTGCGAAAAAGGTTGTCGTTGATGATAGAATTGAGGGAGTTATAGGAATTAAAGCAATTCACCTTCAGGAAAAAAGCGAAAGGGATAAAACTGCAAGCGTTAGTTCGCTTGCAATAGATATTGGCGCAAATTCAAAAGAAGAAGCGGAAGGTATGGTAAAGATAGGCGATTATATATCTTTTAAATGTGAGTTTTCAAGCTTCGGGGATAATTCTTATAAGGGAAAAGCGTTAGATGACAGGTGCGGATGTGCAATTTTGCTCTCACTTGCAAAACAGAAATACTATTATGATACTTATTTGTGCTTTACTGTTCAAGAGGAGGTTGGCACAAGGGGTGCGGCGGTATGTGCGAGGCAGATTATGCCCGATTTGGCAATAATTTTGGAAAATACGACGTGTAGCGATGTTTATCAGACGCCCGACCATTTAAAGGTTACTGAATTTGGCGGCGGAGCGGCACTTTCGATTGTTGACGGAGGCTCTTACTCGGATGCTTTTGTAACGAAGAAATTGTACGAATATGCAAAAGAAAACGGCATTTCGGTTCAATATAAGAGAACAACAAGCGGAGGAAACGATGCAAGGTCTATTCAGCTTGCGGGATATGGGGTTAAAACTGTTGTTGTATCAACGCCTTGCAAATATCTTCATTCACCTGTTGGTGTTATTTCAAAGGCGGATTTTGAGGCATCGGAAAAGCTTGCGGAAGCATTTTTGAAAAATATAAGGTTTTTTGCAGATTGAGCCTGCAAATATACAAATATATAAAAATATAAAGATATAGAAAAACGGAACGGAGAAAGAGTATGGAGCTTTTAGAAAAACTTTGCAAAAAAGTTGCGATAAGTGGAAATGAATTTAACATAAAGGATATTATTGTTGATGAAATAAAGGATTTTGCAGATGAGCTTAAAATTGATGCATTAAACAATATTGTTGCTATAAAAAAGGGTAGCGGCAAAAAAATTATGCTAACTGCAAATACTGACGAGCAGGGCGGAGTTGTAACATATATTGAAAATAACGGTCATATAAGATTTTCAGGGCTTGGAAAGCTTGATGTGCAAATTTGCCCATATAAAAAAGTGAGGTTTTCAAATGGCGTTTGCGGAGTTGTTTGTATAGATAATAAGAAAAGCATAGGTGATTGCAAATTTTCGGATTTGTATATTGATATTGGAATAAGCGGGAGAGAAAACGTTGAAAAGTTTGTTTCGATAGGCGATGTATTTGCGATTGATTTCGACTTTTTTGACACCGATGAGGCTGTTTTTGCAAAAGTCTTGGATAACAGAGTCGGCGTTTATGCGCTTATAGATGCTTTTAAAAATGCAAATGGGAAAAATAGCGTTTATGCAGTATTTACGGCGCAGAAAAACATAGGCTTTAAAGGAGCAAAGCTTTGCGGGGAATATATTAATCCCGATATTGGGATTTCTGTTGATATGGCAGATGAGAGCGAAGGTATAAAATGCGGAGAAGGAGTCGTTTTGAGGGCAAGGGATTCAGCGGCTATTTTTACAAGGAAAATAATAGACAGCTTAAAGGGTGAGCTTTTAAGCAAAAATATAAAATTTCAAATTGATGCAACGGCGAAATCTCAAACTGAGGCATCAGCATTTATCGCTTCAAATAACGGCGTTTGCGTTTGCAGCGTTGGAGCGGCAATAAAAAATTATCACACAGGGGCAGAAAAGATTTCAAAGGAAGATATTCGCTCGTTAAAAGGTGCATTAGAGCTTATAATAAACGCTAATTAACCTTTTAATTTAAAAATTATAACGCCAATTGCCATAAGAGCAAGGCCTATTAGCTTTGTGAAATGAAAGGGAATTTGCTTGCTTGAAAAAAGACCGAAGCCGTCTATTAGTGCGGCAACTGCAAGCTGTGATATTAAAATAATACTGATTGCAACTGTTGGATTTAAGTTTTTGATTGAAAGCATAACGGTTATTGTTATAAGGGCGCCTATAAGTCCGCCTGTTAAATAAAGCTTGTTATCGACTGCGAAAAGGGAGCTGAAGCTTCCTTTTCCAAATATAAGCATCAAAATTACAGAGAGGGCAAGCGCCGTTAATTGAACAAATACGTTTGATTCAAAAAGCCCTGCATTTTCGGAAAGACGAGTATTAAAAACTCCTTGCAGGCTCATTGCGGCACCTGCTATTATTGCAAATATTATTCCACTCATAAAAATTCCCCTTTTGGTTTATATATATGTATAAGAAAGGATGCATTTTGATTAATACATCCTTGCTTAAATAAGCTAGTTTTTTCTTTGGAACGATTTGCAATCTGTGCACTGGTCCATTGTTGGATTAGCTTCGTGAGTGCCTATAAGAATTTTTTCGAGTTTGCAGTAGTTCTGAGATTGACAGTGGTTTTTGCAAGAAGTAACTGTGCAACCTATAGCTTGATTTGCTGTTTCACATGACATGGAAAATCACCTCCTCGCAAATATTATTTGCACGAAGAAAGATTTTATTCAACAAAAGATATTTGTTACATACAATATTAGCGGAGGTGAATTTTTATGGATTTAAAGGGAAATAAAATTACGCTTGGGGAAATTTTAAAAAATGAGGAGGCAAAACGCCTGATAAAAAGCGAGCTTTATGAGTTTTACAGCAGTCCGATGCTTGCGTTTGCAAAAAAAATGTCGCTTGAAAAGATATTGCTTTATGCAGACGGCAAAATTGAAAAAAATAAGCTTGATGAAATATTAAAAAAATTAGAAAATATATAAAAATGCAAGAGTGGAATAGCTAAAATTGCAATTTTAATGTTGCAAAAGACGAAAATATTGAGAGTGAACACGTTTTTTTCAGGCAAAAATGCAAATTTGAAAATTAAAACTTGCGTTTTTGTTTGAAAGGTGATATAATGAGTTCAAGTTTCACTTGAACTCATTATCGATATAAATCTCACGGAGCTCGATTTTCGATATATCCTAACGGCTTCGATATGTGCTGTCGCACTCGATATGTTGCCTTACGGCAACGAGGAACGAGTTATATCGCATTTGGAACAAATATATCGCACGAACGTAGTGAGTATATCGCTAAACGATGTGGCATCTATATTGTGACAATGTAGGGCAGGGGTTTACTCCTGCCGAATGAGAGAACTACAAACGGAAGGACTAAAGCCCTTCCCTACAAAATTTTAACAAAAAGGGCTTCCTGATAATGGAAGTCTTTTTGCAGTTATATCACTTTTTAAACAATTCGGGATACACCGAGAGAGAAAGTTTGTTCAAAGCAAAAGTGAAAAAAATAAAGAAAACCATCTTATGATGGTTTTCCACATTAAAATACTGCAATAATTATCCCCACACTTTTGCGGTATGAGGAATTTTTACATTTCAAACACTTACATTTCAAAAAGTTCTATAATATCCTTCCCGTCTATTTCTTTTATAGACACTCTTATTATCTCGGTTTTTGAAGTAGGCACATTTTTTCCTACAAAGT
>JAZNSA010000138.1:0-3352 GCA_045590935.1 Clostridia bacterium
GATAACCTTTTTAACAATAAAATATTTTATTATATTTTTTAGGAGGGTATTAGAAATGAAAAACATGAAAAAAGTATTGATGATGTTAATTGCCGTTGCAATGGTTGTTTCTTTTGCAGCATGTGCACCTGCACAGCTACAGCAGCCTTCAAATGACACTTCATCAAACGCAGACACAAACAGTGCGGTTTCTGAGTTCACAGATGGCGAGGCAGTTATGCCTGCAATCGCAAAAGAGGATTTGAAGGTCGGTGTAATCCATATTACAGACCCTGCAGAGGGTAGCGGTTATACCTATACACATGACCTTGGTATCGTTGGTATGCAGGAAGCTCTTGGCTTAGCTGATGAGCAGATTGTAAGAAAGAACAATGTTAGTGATACAGACCCTACAGCTATTGAAGCTGCAATCAGAGAATGTGTTTCTGACGGATGTAATTTGATTTTTGCTACAAGCTATGGCTTTATGGATACTTGTGAAAAGCTTGCTGAGGAATATCCTGATGTAATATTCTCTCATGGTACAGGTTATAAATCGAACGGCAAAAACTTCAACAACTACTTCGGAAGAATTTATCAGGCAAGATACCTTTCGGGTATTGCTGCAGGATTAAAGACAAAGTCTAACAAGATTGGTTATGTTGCAGCAATGGATAAAACAAATCCTGAAGTAACAGGAGGACTTAACGCTTTCGCTATGGGTATTGAGAGCGTAAATCCTGATGCTGAGGTTTATGTAAAAGTAACAAACAGCTGGTTTGACCCTGCAGGTGAGCAGGCTGCAGCTCAGGCTTTGATTGATATGGGTTGTGATGTTATTGGTCAGCACTGTGATACAGCAGGTCCTCAGACAACAGCTGAAACAGCAGGTGTATGGGGCGTTGGATACAACTCAGACATGGCTAAACAGGCTCCAAATGCAGTTTTGACATCTGTTATGTGGGATTGGTCAGTATACTACACAGCTGCTACAAAGGCAGTTATCGAAGGCAAATGGACAGGCAAGAACTACTACGCAGGTATGGCAGAGGATTTGGTTGACATTTCTGAGCTATCTGAGCTTTGCGAAGAAGGTACTAAAGAGAAGATTGAAGAAGCAAGAGCAAAGATTTTGAGCGGTGAGTGGGATGTATTCTCAGGCGAAATCAGTGATAATGAAGGAAACGTTATCTGCAAGGCTGGCGAGAAGCTTGATGATGCAACTATCACAGGAAAGATTAACTGGTACTACAAGAATATCGTTGAGTAATCAATTGAGTAGTATGTTAAATATTTAAATTTTGATTTAGGCGGCGGTTTGGCTTTTTAAAAGGCTGAGCCGCTGTTTTTTTTCTGTGTAGCGCAAGTAGGTGATTTAAAAATAGTGGAATATGGTTTAAAAATCAAGAGATGGAAGGTTTAAAAAAAGCTTGACTTTGTTGAGTTTTTGTTATACAATATTCGACGACGACTATTAGTATAATGTTTGATTATAAACTAAGTTTTGGAACGAAGATAATTGGGGATGAAAAAAATGAATATAAAGGAAGAAGCTTTAAAAAAGCATTACGAGTGGGCAGGTAAGATAGAGGTTAATTCAAGAATACCAATAAGGAATAAGGAAGAGCTTTCTCTTGCATATACGCCGGGAGTTGCGCAACCCTGTCTTGAGATAAATAAGGATTATGAAAAGAGCTTTGAGTTAACAAGACGTCATAATCTTGTTGCAGTTATAACGGATGGAACTGCTGTTTTGGGGCTTGGGGATATTGGACCTGAAGCAGGAATGCCTGTTATGGAGGGAAAATGCGCTTTGTTCAAGGAATTTGCGGATGTTGATGCGTTCCCTTTATGTATCCGCTCTAAGGATACTGACGAGCTTGTTCGTACGATATATCTTCTTTCGGGGAGCTTTGGCGGAATAAACTTGGAAGATATTGCGGCACCAAGGTGCTTTGAAATTGAAAAAAGATTGAAGGAGATTTGTGATATTCCTGTTTTTCACGACGACCAGCACGGTACAGCGGTTGTTGTTGGTGCGGCACTTTTAAATGCCCTTCGTGTTGTTAAAAAGAATATAGGAGATGCTAAGATTGTTATAAACGGTGCGGGCTCCGCCGGAATTGCGATTGCGAAGCATCTCATTAATCTTAATGCAGAAAATATTATTATGTGCGACAGATTTGGAATAATTTGCAAGGGTATGGAGGAGCTTAATGAGGCACATAGAGAAATGGCAGAGTGTACAAATAAAGAACTGCTTATGGGAAGCTTAGCGGATGCAATGAAGGGTGCAGATGTGTTTATTGGTGTTTCAGCGCCAAAAGTTGTGAGCGAGGAAATGGTTAAATCTATGAATAAAGACGCAATTGTGTTTCCTATGGCAAATCCTACTCCTGAGATTATGCCTGATGAAGCGAAGGCGGCAGGGGCAAGAATTGTTGGCACGGGAAGGTCTGATTTCCCAAACCAGATAAACAATGTTATGGCTTTTCCGGGAATTTTCAGAGGAGCGCTTGATGTTCGTGCGAGTGATATAAATGAAGAAATGAAAAGGGCGGCATCGTTTGCAATTGCTTCGTTGGTTGACGATAGCGAGCTTTGTGAAGAATATATTTTACCGCCCGCATTTGACGAAAGAATAGGAAAATGCGTTGCAAAAGCCGTGGCTGAGGCGGCAAAGGCATCTAAGGTTGCGAGAGTTTAGTTAAAGAAAGCAGGGAGTTTATATGAGAAGAAAAAGCTATGTTTGGCCAATATTGAGTGCAGTAGTATTAATAGTTGTGGGAGTCTTTTTGATAAGAGCTGTTTTTGCCGACCCGTATGAGGCGGCTATTAAGAAAGGCGATAGAGCTATGCAGGAAATGAAATACTATGAGGCGGCATCGCAATATTCGATTGCTCAAAAAATTAATTCAGGCAAAAGCGAGGCATATACAAAAAATATAATGGCACTTGCTAAGAATAATGATGCAACTGTTGTAAGGGATATTTTAACTGAAATAAACAATTGTATTGAATTTTGTGAGAAGGAAAGTATAACTGCGGAATATGTATGTGAAATTTGTGATATATTAGTTGATGCTGAAAACGGAAAAGCCGCATTTGATATTTTAAATCATATTAATTACAAGCTTGCAAACGATGAAAAGATATTAGCTAAGATTAAAACGCTTGAGGTTTATGCATCCGAAACGGAGCTTGCATTAAGGAAAAACGTTGAGTCGCAAGAAAAAGTTAAGCCGCTTGACGGGAAAGGTACAAGCGGGACTGAGGAAAATAAAGCTGTTCAAGAAAATGACAACAATACAGGTGTTAATTCAAATAAAAACCCTGCAAGCTCGGGTTCCATAGGAAACAATCAAGCGCAGAC
>JAZNSA010000139.1:0-41481 GCA_045590935.1 Clostridia bacterium
ACAGAACGACATGGCTACGATCCGACTTCGCACTATAAAAAGTGCGGTTTATAATTTATAAACATTGTGGTTTGTGTTTTGCAAATTGCGTGTGCCTTGATTCTATGTGGGAGGTGTATTTAGATGGCATATAAAATCGGAGATGAGTGCATCAGCTGCGGAGCTTGCGAAGCTGAATGTCCTGTAAGCTGTATCTCTGCCGGAGATGACAAGTACGTTATTGATGCAGATGCTTGTATCGATTGCGGAACATGTGCAGGTGTTTGTCCTGTAGGCGCTCCTGTTGAGGAATAATTACGGCAAAAAGCGTCAGCGAGAGCTGACGCTTTTTTCGTCTGAGAGAAATTTTGGCAGGGGGTGATTTTTTTTGGCAGAGCGAATTGATGATTTGCAGCTTAAAAACTTAAAAATAATTCAGGATACGGAAAGCTTTTGCTTTGGGATTGATGCGGTACTGCTTTCGTATATGGCGGAAAATTCCAAGGCTGAGCGGATAGTTGATTTGTGCAGTGGAAACGGAATTGTTGGGATTTTGCTTGCGGGAAAGACTGATGCAAAGGAGATACATTGCGTTGAAATCCAAAAAAAGCAAGCAGATTTGGCAAAGAGAAGTGTTGCCATAAATGAACTTTCGGACAGAGTTTTTGTTCACAATATAGATTTAAAAAATTCTTTTGATGTTTTGGGAAAAGGAGTTTTTGATGCCGTAACCTGCAACCCGCCGTATATGAAGGCGATGGACGGAATTGTAAGCAAGGGCGACGAAATAGCAATTGCGCGTCATGAAATAATGTGCAATTTAGAGGATGTGATTTTTGCGGCAAGCAAGCTGTTGAAATCTAAAGGAAAGCTATTTTTGGTACATAAGCCCGAACGCCTTGTTGATATATTTTGCCTTATGAGAAAATATAAAATTGAGCCTAAGAAGCTTTGTATGGTACACCCAAGCTCTGCTAAAAAGGCAAACATTGTTTTGGTTGAAGGTGCTTTGGACGGTGGCAGGGAATTGAAGATGACAGAGCCGATATATGTTTACGATGAAAACGGAAGCTATTCGGATAAAATAAATGAGATATATAGAAGGAATGAGTTAAATGAGTGAGTATGGAACGCTTTATTTATGCGCAACACCGATAGGAAATCTTGGAGATATAACAAATAGGTGCCTTGAGGTTTTAAAAAGTGTTGATTTGATTGCCGCAGAGGATACAAGGCAGACCTTGAAGCTATTAAATCATTTTAATATTGAAACTAAAATGACAAGCTATTATGAGCATAACAAGCAGCAAAAGGGAGCTCAGCTTATAGAAATGCTTAAAGAGGGAAAGAGCATTGCCGTTGTTTCCGATGCGGGAACGCCTGCAATTTCTGACCCAGGCGAGGATTTAGTAAGAGCTTGCGTAGAGCAAAATATAAAGGTTAGCCCTGTTCCGGGGGCTGTTGCGGGAATTTGTGCACTTATTTCCTCGGGAATGGCAACGGGAAGGTTTTGCTTTGAGGGATTTTTGTCTATGAACAGGAGACAGAGAAAGCTTCATTTAGACGAGGTGAAAAAGGAAAGGCGCAGTATGATATTTTATGAAGCGCCTCATAAGCTCAGGGCAACCTTAAGCGATTTTTATGAAACCTTTGGCAACAGGCGTATATGTCTTGCAAGAGAGATTACAAAAAGGTTTGAGGATATTTGGACAACGGATTTAAAAGCTGCAATAGAAAAATATGAAAATGAGACACCAAAGGGTGAATTTGTACTTATTATAGAGGGAGCGGCTGATGAGAAAGAGGATTTTTCATCGCTAAGCGTTGAGGAGCACTTTTTGATGTATATAAAAGGCGGTATGAGCGAAGGTGATGCGATGAAGGCTGTTGCAAAGGATAGGGGAGTTCGCAAAAATGAAGTTTACGCATTGCTAAAAAAGAAGTAGCTATTTAGAACTTTGAATAAAAAAATATGTGAAAATAGCTTAAAGACTATTGACATATTGCAAAGAAAGTGATATTATTATACAGAACATAGTGTAGTATCTGTTATTGTACTTATTGTAGAGAGGGTGCATTGGGAATGTTTAGGAAAATTATCGGAAGCATTTGCGTTTTGTTTATGCTGGTATCGGTTGTTTTTAATGCTTCTTTTGCTGAAGAGGAAGCCCCAAAAGCGCATATAGTTTTGGAGATTAGCGAGAAGAGTGATTCAGTAGACGTAAGTGTTGCCGTGAAAAATACAAGCTTTGTAGTTATGCAAGCAACATTAAGGTATAATGATAAAGCTATTGTGCCAGTAGATGTAAACGGCGAGGAAACAAAAAAGTTTAAGGATTTTGCTTCGTTAAGTGAAGAAGCGGGATTTTTGAGTACGCTTGGCGAAGGATTTGATGCCGAAAGGAAGTTTTTTGAGTTTGTAGTGTTCGTGATGCCTGAAACGGAAAGCGAATACGTTAATGAAAATTACGAATGCGCTTCGGGTGAAGACGGATTGGTTCTTTATAACTTTAAGTTTAAGCGGATTGCAGAGGGCGATTGCGGAATTGAGATTGCAAGAAAAGACGAAAGTAAAACATATAATGAAAAATTCCCTCAGGGAATCGGATTGATGGACTTTTCGGGAAACGATTTGGTTGCAGAGGTAACAACGGTAATAAATGGCGAGGAAAAGGGGTCTGTGTTGCTTGACCCAAGTATGCCTGAGGATAAACTCGCAGAGGATAAGCCCACAGAGGATAAACCCGCACAGGATAAACCTACGGTTAATTTGCCCGCAGATGAGGAGCTTTCAAGCGCAGAGCGTAAGAAAGATGTTATATGCTTAAAGGTTGGCAAGAGTATGACGATTTCCTACGGCTTAAAGAAAAATATAGATGATGAAAATCCTCTTGTTGTTCCATATATTATACATGACAGGACGATGGTGCCTATAAGATTTATAAGCGAGGCGCTTGGAGCAGATGTTTTATGGGAGAACGGTTGGAGCGGATGCATAATTAAAAAGGCTGGAAAGGAAATAAAGCTTGAGTTTGGCTCGTCAGAGTTCTTTGTTAACGGTGAAAAGTTTTCGTTTGAAGTGCCTGTTGAGGTTGTTCACGACAGAACGATGGTGCCTATAAGATTTGTTTCGGAGCAGCTTGATTGCGATGTGTATTGGGAGGCTATAAACAGTGCGGTTATTATTTCGCCGAAGGATAATCCTTGGCAGCCCGAAAGAAAAGCAGAAATTAATGCAATAAATGAGATGCTTTTATCTATTCTTAATATACTTTAATATGAAATTTTTTTAAAGAACTATATATTTACATATTGTTAAAAATCCTGAAGGGGGATGCAAGAAAATGAAAAAAATGTTATTGGTATTTGCGGTTAGTGTTATGCTGGTATGTTCAGCGGTAGGTGTTTGCGCGGCTGATTATTCCGCTGACGAAAAGGGTTTGTATGAAATTGTTTACGAGAGTGAAGATCTTGTAAATGATGCACAGTATGGATTTATTGTAATCAATGGTATGGATGCTGTTTTAGACCTTAATGAGGAGAATATTTCTGAAGTAGTCCTTTATATTGACCAGGCTGCTGCAAAGGATAATACTCTTGATTTCGGTAAAATCGGCTTAAAGGACACAGAGGGTACGTTTAAGGGTGCAACTGCCTTTATTGGCGGCGGTGGAAAGCCTGTAACAGCTATAGGAAATCTTTTGGCGAGAAAACCGGAGTTTGAAATTAAAGGAACAATTAAAGATAATGTAGCGGGAACAAAGAAACTCGCAACTATAACAGTTATGGATGGTGCAACAAAGGTTGCAACAGTTAATTCTGCTGTTGGTACTGAAAATGTGGAAGAGTTTTCAGTGTTACTTGAGGCTGGAAAGACATATTCTGTTCTTTTTACAAAGGCAGGATATCTTGATATGGAGTATAAAGGTGTTACCGTTGATAATGCAGATGTCAATATGGGAGTGATAGATGTGGGAAGTCTTGCAGGTGACGTTGATGGAAGTAATGCAATAGTTTACGATGACTTGTCTGCAGTAATTTCTAATTACGGAAAAAAGACATCTGAAGCAACAAATGAAAATGCTGATATAGATTGCAGCGGAGCAGTTATTTATGATGACTTATCTTTTATTATTGGTAAGTATGGAAAAGCAAATAAAGATTTTGTAAAGACTTATGCAAATTGATAATTTGGAGGAATAATTATTATGAAAAGAACATTTAAAAAGTTGTTTGCAACGGTTTTAACAATTGCTATGATGTTTAATACACTTGGAGTCGTAGCACTTGAAGCCGAAATAAAGGCTCATGTTACTATTACAGAAGAAGAAACAGATTTTGATGGCATAAAGAAGCTTGTTTTTTCTGTGGAAACAAGTGATGTTGTTTTTGGAACGAATGTTGTGTTATCATACGATAAGGCGGCAGTTGCTCCTGTAAATGCATCTAACGGAGAAGATTTGACAATAACTGATAGAAATCTTAAAAAGTCATTTGTTTACTATGCAGACGAAGATTATGAGTTTACAGGAACAAAGATTTTGTTTTTCGATGGCGAAGACAGAGTTACATTAGCTGCAGGAAGCTATTGTGAGCCTGATGAAGACTATCCTGGTGTAGATGCAAGCGAAGGAATGGATTTCTTGGAGTTTTATTTTAGGGTTATAGACAAAAGCAAGCTAAGTGAAGATACCTTTAAAATTGAAACGTCAGGGGAAGGTTTTGAAGCTATTAATCAGCTTAGCGGTATGAAGATAAATGATGATATAGTTTATAAAAATAAAACAGATGATAATTTAGTTATAGACTCATTCACGTTTACAAATGCACCTTTTGTTTCAAATGATGCAACTCTTTCGGCACTTTCATATAGTGTTAGTGGTGCAACGGCAGTTTCGGTTGAGAACTTTGCCGCAGATAAGCTAAGCTACGTAGTTGATATTGTTGAAGGAACAGCAAATGTTAAGGTTACGGCAGCTTGTAATGATGCTTTTGCAAGTGCAGTTGTAACAGATGCTGATTTAAGCGCAGATGTCAAGAAGGCAACAATAGTTGTTACGGCAGAGGACGGAACAACAAAAACTTATGAGATAACATTTAATATTGTTATTCCTGAGATAAAAGTTTCTGCTAATGCAAATAACGGAACAATAATAGCGAAAATAAACGGAATGGAAGCTGAATGGGAAGGAGTGCATGACAGTTCTTATCCTCGTGGTACAACAATTGAGCTTACAGCAATTTCATTGAATGCTGAAGATTATGAATTCTTGTATTGGAAGGATAATACAACAGGCAGAATAGTAACAGATAAAGAGAAATTTGAGTTTGTTGTTGGTACAGAAAAGAATTATACGGCAATTTTCGCAGACAGAACAAACGGTAAGGCATATATTGTATTCAGGTCAAACGGAAAAATTCTTTCTGCGGGATATGTTGGCGACGAGGTTATAGTTCCTGAAGTCCCATATATTGCAGGACATAAATTCAATGGTTGGTATAAAAATGCTGTAGAGAAGGTTGAAACTCCAGCTCTTGATGTAGATGAAGATACAACTTATTATGCAGGCTTCGTTGTTGAAGAAACAACTTACGAGGTTAAGATTAACGGCGTAGGAGCAATGTATAAGTATAACGATAAGGTGGAGGCAAATGCTGAATTGACAAATGGTGAGCAGGTATTTGTATACTGGACTCGTGATGGTAAGATTGTTTCTTATGAACCAAAATATGTATTCTATGCAAACAGAGAAACAAAGCTTGAGGCTGTTTATGCAAGCGTTGCAGTTGAAAAGAAAGCAGTTGTAACAATTGCTGAGCCGATTGTTATGAAGGCTGACGGAAAGCTTGCGTTCTATGCAGAGCGTGATATTCCTGAGGATTGTACAATTGTTGAAACAGGTATTATCCTAAATAAGGCTGCGGACTTTGATGTAAATACAGCTGAGATTCGTGCGGTAGCAAGATATACAACAAATAAGGGACAGTATACAATAAGAAAGGCCAATGTTGAGGCGGGAGACACATGGTACGCAAGGGCTTATGTAATTTATGCTGATGCTGACGGTGATATTAAGACAATATACTCAGAAGAGGTTAGCAAAACATTCCCTGAAGAATAAAAATTAAAAAAAGCATCTTGCAACTTTATGTGCAAGATGCTTTTTTATATAAAATTATAAATTATTCTGCTTTTCCGTCGCAACCTAAAACATTAACAATCTTGTCTTTAACCAAATCCTTGATTGCCTCTCTTGCAGGCTTCAGGTACTGTCTTGGGTCAAAATGAGTTGGATTTTCAGCCATATGCTTTCTGATTGCCGCAGTCATAGCCAAACGAAGGTCAGAGTCTATATTGATTTTACATACTGCGCTCTTTGCCGCCTCACGGAGCATTTCCTCGGGAATGCCGATTGCATCAGGCATCTCGCCGCCGTTTGAGTTAATCATATCAACATACTTTGGAATAACAGAAGAAGCACCATGCAAAACGATTGGGAAATCAGGAAGCTGCTTCTCAACCTCTTTTAAAATATCAAATCTTAGCTGAGGCTTCTGACCCGGTTTGAACTTGTATGCACCGTGACTTGTTCCGATTGCAATTGCAAGCGAATCAACACCCGTACGAGTAACAAAATCAACAACCTCTTCAGGTCTTGTATACGAAGCATCTTCAGCAGAAACGTTTACATCATCCTCAACGCCTGCAAGTCTGCCAAGCTCGCCTTCAACAACAGCGCCATGAGCGTGCGCATACTCAACAACCTTTTTTGTAAGCTCAATATTTTCTTCGTAAGGAAGATGAGAGCCATCAATCATAACAGATGTAAATCCGCCGTCGATACACGATTTGCAAAGCTCAAAAGAATCACCATGGTCCAAATGAAGAGCTATTGGAAGACCTGTTTCCTCGATTGCCGCTTCAACAAGCTTAACCAAATATGTGTGATTTGCGTATTTTCTTGCACCGGCTGAAACCTGAAGAATCAAAGGAGCATTAACTTCCTTTGCAGCCTCTGTAATACCTTGAATAATTTCCATATTGTTTACGTTAAAAGCACCTACCGCATATCCGCCTTCGTATGCTTTTTTAAACATTTCCTTAGTTGTAACTAATGGCATTAATATCACTCCTTGAAAAGATTTATAATATAATTATACCACTAAAAGAAAAAAATACAAGTCTTTTGTTAAAAAACTTTCAATCTTTTAAGCTTTTCTACTATTTGTAAGAAAATAAATGAGTAAATCAAAAAAATTTGATAAAAATAAAATAAAAATGCAAAAAATATTTGACACATATAAGCTAAGGGAGTATAATAGTAAGTATGAATACAGAAAAGGAGGAGCTTTTTATGGGTGCGGACCCCGATAGTAGAAATTTTAATAATTTAATGCAGAAGGTATGCTGCAAGGCGCATAAAAAGATTCCTTTTTATTTGTAGTATGCTTTCTCGCGGAAAGCAGGTGAATTAAATATGCTTAATATTTATCGTACGAGTGATAAAGAAATTTATAGCGTAGGACAAGATGAAAATGTTTTCGATTGTTGGTACCATTTGTGTGCGCCAACAAGCTCGGAGCTTCAACAGGTTATCGCACAGACAGGTGCCTCTGCGGACTTTTTGCGAGCTTCATTGGACGATGATGAGAGGTCTCGTATAGAAGTTGAGGACGGTCAAACCTTGATTCTGGTTGATACTCCGATTGAAGAAAAGGATGATTCAAAAGGGGAATATATAACAATTCCGCTTGGAATAATTATGATGGAGAAATGTCTTATAACGGTTTGCTTAAAGGACCCGCCGCTGATAAGAGATTTTTACAAGGGCAGAGTTCAGAATTTTTCAACAAAAAAGCATAACAGATTTGTTTTGCAGCTTTTATACAGGAATGCGGCAAAGTTTTTGCACTATTTGCGCCATATGTATAAAATGAGTATTGATATAGAAAATGAGCTTCATAAGAGTATGAGAAATAAAGAGCTTATAGATATGCTGCAATTGGAAAAAAGCCTTGTTTATTTTTCAACGTCGCTTAAGGGTAACGAGGTTGTTTTAGAGAGGCTGCTGCGAATGAGCTTTGTAAGAGAATACCCCGATGATACGGATTTGCTTGAAGATGTTATTATAGAAAACAAGCAGGCTATTGAGATGTGTACAATTTATCGTGATATTTTGGGCGGAACGATGGATGCCTTTTCATCGGTTATATCGAATAATTTGAATATGATTATGAAGGTTTTGACTGTTATAACAATGATTTTAACAATTCCAACTATTATTGCAAGCTTGTGGGGAATGAATGTTCCCGTTCCGTTTGAGGGCAGTGAGTTTGGTTTTTGGATTGTTATAGGCATTGCCGTTTTGATTTCGGCTGTTGTCGGAGTTGTTTTAAAGTTTAAAAAGATGTTTTAGGCGGACTTGATATGATTTTAGAAAGGTTATGAAAACAAGAAACATTGATGAATTGATTCAAAAAATTCAAGCTGCTGTTGATAATCACCGTTTGGAAAATGAAGGCGAGTATACAAGATTTTTGTGGCAGAACGAAGAAAAAACAAGGAAAATGGATTTGAATGAATATAGTTGTGCAGATGCGGCAAATATTTTGTATACTATAAATAATTTCGTTTGCGAGCCTGAAAAGAGGGCAAGCCGGGTTAAAACTTTGCAAAGCTTCCAAAATCCTGAAACGGGCATCTTTGAAGAGGGAACGCATCACTTTATACATACAACGGCGCACTTGCTGAGCTGCAGCAGGCGCTAAGAGGTGAAATTGAAACGAAAAAGCTATTAAGGCTTGTTTTGGACAGAAGACCATTTATTTAATTAAATTTTGAGGGCTACAGTAATTTTTATGCTGTAGCCCTAAAATTTTTTATAGTAGCTTTTCAATATCCTTAATTATATCATTGAATTTTCGTTTGTTACACTCAATGGCTATGTCGGCATATTTTTCGTATAGCGGGGTACGATAGTCATACACATCACGAAGCGTTTGACCGTTTCCGAAAGCAATGCCTCTGCTGACTTGATTTCTTATGCGCTTTGATATATGGTGAAAATCAACCTTAAGGTAAATAACAGTTCCGTTTTTCTTTAGATGAGCCATAACCTTTTCGCTTAAAACAGCACTTCCGCCTGTTGCAATAACCATATTTTCGCTCTCTAATGAAAGAATATATTTTTCTTCAAGCTCTAAAAATTTTTCGACACCATCAGAATTTATAATTTCCTGGAGCTTTCTTTTTTCAAATTGCTGAATTATTAAATCCGTATCGCAAAAGCCCATACTGAGCGCTTTTGCCAAAACTACACCAAGGGTTGACTTTCCGCACCCAGGCATTCCTATTAAAACTATATTTTTCATTATATCAACTGCTTTCGTTTTTATATTATGTCAAATTTTAATTTATAGCACTTAGAGTAAAATTGTAAATTGTAAGCGCAAAAAATGCAATCATGCCGACATTTATGCATGAAGCCTTTATTTTATCAAAGGTTGACAGCTCGGATAGCTTGTTTTTTTTGAAGGACAGGTTTTTAATAAACTTTGAAATCAAAAACAAGCTAGCAATCGACACCAAACACGTTATCACAAAGTAAACGCAAAAAACAATTGTAAAAAACCACGAATTACAATACGAAAGAAGCATTGGAATTGCTGTGCCACAGAAATTTACAAATATGTGATAACCAATTGTTATTTTAATATTGTTTGTTTTAATATAAAGATAACCGAGAAGATATCCTAAACCAAAGCTATAGAATACCTGGAAAAAATTTCCGTGTGCAAAGGCGAAAATAAGAGCTGAAAAAACAATTGCAAAATTCTCACCGTAAATTCGTATGCGGTCTAAAATCATTTTTCTATATATTATTTCTTCAATTATAGGACCAATTATAACAACAATGAGAATTATAACAACAATATTTGTTTGAGAAATAATTTGATTAAGCTCGTTTTCCAAACCAACGCCTGTAACCCTTTCAAAAAATGAAGTAAACAAAGCACTGACCATTGAGCCTATATTCATAATGCCAATACATATAATGGCGATAACTATTGCTTTATCGAGGCTCAACGTTATTTTTTTGCGCTTTAAGGCAATTGGCTTTTTAAGATGCATAAGAAAAAGAAAAAGCGAAAAGCCAAGACCGTATTGGCAAAGAATTGTTAAAATCCAATTGAGAGCAATCGAAGCGTTTCCGTCAATTTTTAAGTTAAAAACGTCCTTTAAAATAAAAGTCATAATCAAATATAAAAAAACTACGGAAATATCATATAAAGTAAGGCATACACCAATATGGGAAAAAGTTTTCTTTAACGATTTTTTCTTATAAACCCTTATTGAAGCGGGGGTTTTAATAATTTTATTCATAAAAACGGTACGCCTTCCTTTCCGATAAATTTGCAACATATTATATTGTATCATAAAAAAATACTTTTTGCAACAAATTTTAGTTGCACGATTTTTTTTACTGTGGTATAATTGATGTGTGCTAAATTTTGCAAAGCAAAATTTATTAAAGCCTGTCGGCTTTTTGTGCTCTTTCGAGCACTTCATCAATTGACGGCGTCGCAAAAATGCCCTTGCGAGCAAGCCCGTTCCCTACAATTTTGTGGTACATTGACTACATCGTTCAATGTTTATATAATGAATTAGTAAAGTTGAATTGAAAGATTTAAGGATGATGAAAATATGAAAGAAAAGGTAATGGTTGGAATGAGCGGCGGAGTAGACAGCTCTGTTACGGCGCTTCTTTTGAAAAATGAGGGCTTTGATGTTGTTGGAGCAACGCTTAAGCTTTTTTGCAAAAGTGATAAAAAAGAAAGTTCGGACGAGAGAACATGCGGCTCGCTTTCCGATATAGATGATGCAAAGCTTGTTTCAAAGAAATTAGGGCTTGAGCATTTCGTTTTTGATTTTGGGAATGAATTTAATGATAAGGTTATAAAAAACTTTATCGAAAGCTATAATCTTGCTAAAACGCCAAATCCATGCATCGAGTGCAATAAGCACATAAAATTTTCAAAAATGCTTGAAAGTGCACTTGATATGGGATGTGATTATATTGCTACGGGACACTATGTTCAAAGAGAATACGACGAGGAAAGCGGTAGATATTTGCTAAAAAAGGCGGCAGACGATTCGAAAGACCAGACGTATGTTTTATATAATTTAACTCAGCATCAGCTAAAGCATACTCTTTTCCCACTCGGAGGATATTTAAAAAGTGATATAAGAAGGATTGCCGAGGAAAATGAGTTAGTAAATGCACGAAAGCCCGATAGTCAGGATATTTGCTTTGTTCCCGATGGAGATTATGCAAAATTTATTGAGGAAACTCAGAAAATAAAGCCGAGGAGCGGAAGCTTTGTTGACAAAGACGGAAATGTTTTGGGCACTCATAGCGGAATAATTAACTATACTATAGGGCAAAGGAAGGGACTTGGAGTAACTTTTGGAGAGCCGAGGTTTGTAATAAAAAAGGATGCCGAAAAAAATACAGTTATGATTGGGCGGCACGAGGAGCTTTTTTCGACGTCGCTCGTTGCAGAAAATGTAAATTGGATAAAAATTGACTCGCTTAAAGAGCCTATGAGGGTTAGCGTTAAAGCGAGATATAAGCAAAAAGAAACGCCCGCAACAATCTATCCGTTAGAAAACGGAGCTGTCAGGGCGGAGTTTGATGAGCCGCAACGTGCAATATCGCCGGGGCAATCTGCCGTTTTTTACGATGGCGATTATGTTGTTGGCGGCGGAATAATAAAATAACTAAAATTCTACAACTGAATAAGAACTGTCTAAAAGCTCAAAGTCTTGGCAATTTGTATAAATAGTTTTATCCTTTGCGATAAGAACGATTTTTATATCATTATCCTTTGCCAGATTTTGGGCTTCGTTTATGTCGCACATAAAAAGAGCGGTTGAAAAGGCATCTGCCATTGTACAATTGTCGCTTATAACAGTTACACTATCAAAAATACCGTTAAAAGGTCTGCCTGTTTTTGCATCGAAAATATGGTGATAAAACGCACCGTCATCTGCTGTGAAATTTCGCTCATAAGCACCAGAGGTAACAACAAATGTTTTATTTGCGCTGCAAGAAATTTTTCCGATTGCTTCCCCGTTTTCGCCGAACGGTTTTTTTATTCCAACGCCCCAACCTTTGTTTGTTTTTGGATTTTTACCAAGGGCGCATATATTTCCGCCAAAATCCAAAAGTGCATTTGAAATGTTTTCGCTTTCTAATATATCGGCACAGGCATCGGCAAGATATCCTTTTGCAATTCCGCCCAAATCTATTTTTGTGCTTTCATTTTTAAATTCTATAAAATTTTCGCCAACATCAATATTATCAATACTGACGCCTTTGAGGGCAAAAGCTATTTCTTCGTCATCAGGAACATAGCCGCCGTCGTTTATTTTCCATAAATCCGTAATAGGTTTTATTGTTATATCGAATTTTCCGTTTGTTTTTTTTGAGTATTCTATCGCCTTTTTTACTATATCTATAATCTTTTCGCTTGCTTTTCTCTTTTTTTCTTTTGATAGATTAATTTTATAAGTTTCGGAGCTTTCTTTGTAGGCGCTAAAAATATTTTCCGAAGAAGAAATTTCACTAACGCATTTTTCTAATGCATCCTCAGCACCTTTTCCGTATGCAGTCATAGAAATATATGTATCAAGCATAAAAACATTTTTTGTTGACAGTTCTTCGTTTTTCAGATTTTTAATAATTGTACCGACAAGCATAACGGCAAGCGCTAAAGCAGCAACTGTATAAACTATTGTCTTAGATTTCACATTAAATCCCCCAAAGATTTTTTTACTATATATGTCTATTGTACCAATAAATTTAAAAAAATTCAAGAATTTTAAAAAATATTTGCTTTTATTTGTTATATATGGTATAATGTAGACGTAGTAATTTTGTTTAGTGGAGGTTTGAAAAATGGACATTAATAAGTTTTCATTAGAAGGTAAGGTTGCATTGGTAACAGGTGCATCTTACGGCATCGGTTTTGCTATTGCAAGTGCGTATGCTTCTTGCGGTGCTAAGATTGTGTTTAACGACATCAATCAAGAGTTAGTTGACAAGGGAATGGCAAGCTATAAGGAAGCGGGAATTGATGCTCATGGTTACGTTTGCGACGTTACTAATGAGGAGATGGTAAATGCTTTTATAGCTCAGGTCGAAAAAGAAGTTGGAACAGTTGATATTTTGGTTAACAATGCCGGAATTATTAAGCGTATTCCTATGTGCGAGATGACTGCTGAGCAGTTCCGTCAGGTTATTGATATTGACCTTAACGGACCATTTATCATGGCTAAGGCAGTTATTCCTTCAATGATTAAAAAGGGTCATGGTAAAATCATTAATATCTGTTCAATGATGAGTGAGCTTGGTCGTGAAACTGTTTCGGCGTATGCTGCTGCAAAGGGCGGATTAAAGATGCTTACAAAGAATATTGCATCTGAGTATGGTGAGTTTAACATTCAGTGTAACGGTATTGGACCCGGATATATTGCAACTCCTCAGACAGCTCCTCTTCGTGAGAAGCAGGCTGACGGTTCAAGACATCCGTTTGATTCGTTTATTATTGCTAAAACTCCTGCTGCTCGTTGGGGAACACCTGAGGATTTAATGGGTCCTGCTGTGTTCTTGGCTTCGGAAGCTTCGGACTTTGTAAACGGACATGTTTTGTATGTTGACGGCGGTATCTTGGCTTATATCGGTAAGCAGCCGTGATAATTTATAATTAAAAAATGTGCGTGGTGTGTCAATAGGCACACCACATTTTTGCGCAAAAAAGCTATGCAAACTGAAAACTTGTCTGCATAGCCTTTTTTCTGTTATATCAATTATTTATCGTATCCGTTAGGATTATTCTTTTGCCAATTCCACGAATCACGGCACATATCCTCAATTGTAAGCTTTGCTTCCCAGCCTAATTCATTTTTTGCCTTAGATGGGTCTGCATAACAAATTGTTACATCGCCAGGGCGACGAGGAGCAATTTTGTAATTCACTTTAACGCCGTTTGCCTTTTCAAATGCTTTAATTAAATCTAAAACGCTATAGCCTACTCCTGTTCCGAGATTGTGAACAAAAATTCCCTTGTCTTTATTAACCTTTTCAAGCGCCTTGATATGACCAAAAGCCAAATCTACAACGTGTATGTAATCACGCACGCCCGTTCCGTCCTTAGTTGGGTAGTCATCACCAAAAACGCTTAGCTGCTCAAGCTTGCCTGAAACAACCTGAGTGATATACGGCATAAGGTTGTTTGGTATACCCTTTGGATTTTCGCCTATTGTTCCGCTCTTATGAGCACCAACGGGATTAAAGTATCTCAAAAGGGAAATTGACCACTCATCATCCGAAACAGATAAATCTTTTAACATTTGCTCAATCATAAGCTTTGTCTGACCGTATGGGCTATTTGCAGAGGTTGGGAGGTCCTCTGTAAGAGGCATTTTATCCGTAACGCCATATACTGTTGCTGACGAGCTGAATACTATTTTTTTAACGTTAAATTCGCCCATAACCTCTAAAAGGCAAACCGTTCCGCTGATATTGTTTTTGTAATATTTTAAAGGCTCTGCAACGGATTCGCCAACTGCCTTTAAGCCTGCAAAATGAATGACAGCAGTTATATCATTTTCAGAGAAAACCTTCCTCATACCGTCTTTATCTAAAATATCGCAAAGATAAAACTTAATTTTTTTTCCTGTTATTTTTTCAACACGATTTAAGGATTCCGACGAGCTGTTTGAAAGATTATCCAAAACAATAACGTTATATCCTTCCTCTAAAAGAGAAACACAAGTGTGCGAGCCAATATAACCTGCACCGCCCGTAACTAAAATTGCCATAATAATTCACATTCCTTTCAAAGCGATATAAGCTTAGCGAAGCTTTAATTGAGCTTCACAAAACTCCAAATCCTCAACAGTATTAACGCCGTATATTTCAGTTTCGTCGCTTGTTGAAAATGTTTCAACCTTTTTTCCGTCTGCAACAAAAATCTTTGGCATATCCGTTAAATAATACTCGCCTTGAGCATTGTTGTTTTTTAAGTTTTTCAAGCCTTCAAAAAGAAGCTTTGCTTTAAATACATATACACCAACGTTAAGCTCCGTAATCTTTTTTTGCTCATCGTTGCAATCCTTGTCTTCAACAATATCGCAAATTTTTCCGTTTTCATCTCTGATAATTCTTCCGTATGCAGGAGGAGGGTCAACTATACCTGTTAAAAGAGTACAATCTGCATTTGTTTCCTCGTGCTTTTTGATTAGATTTTCAAAGGTTTCTTTTTTAAATAAAGGCATATCCCCATAGGAAATAAAAACATTTCCGTCGTAGCCGTCAAAATGCTCACTTGCACAGCTAACAGCGTGCCCCGTACCTTTTTGTTCGTCCTGAACACTATATAAATATTCGTTGCCAAGGCTTTCCATAACCTTTTCTTTCATATAGCCAACAACTAAAACAGTATCTTTCTTATCTATAAAATTTATACTGTCTAATGCATACTTTATTAGCGGCTTACCATTTGCCTCTCTCATTACTTTAGGAAGGTTAAACTCCTCACTGTGAAGCCTTTTTCCTTTTCCTGCAGCCAAAACTATTGCTTTCACACAAAACACCCCTTTTATATAATTTACTTAACTGCTATTATACACCTTTTACCATATTTAGTCAAGTGATAAATATAGGATGAGGCTGAAAATGGCTTGTAATAAAAAAGTCGGTTCAATCTGCAACCGAATCTTTTTGAAATGCTTAATTTATTCTGGTTTATAATTTTTGGTCCATTCTGCGTATTGGGGAGTGCCTATTCCGTAGCCGCCTGCAACATCTAAAATATGACCTGTTATATATGAGGAATCTTCTGAGGCAAAGAAGGCTACTGCGTTTGCAATATCTTCAACTGATGCCATACGATTGAGAGGAACGTGAGAAAGAAAAGACTCTAAAAATTCCTTGGGCATATTTTTTATTGCCGCATCGGTAGCCGTTAAACCCGGGAGCACTGCGTTGACACGGATGTTGTTTTTGGCATATTGGAGAGCGATTTGCTTAGTTATATTATTTACGGCGGCTTTTGAAACACCGTAGCCTATGCGGGTAATATCGGGGATAATTCCGCCGATTGAAGAAATGTTTACAATGCTTCCGCCACCGTTTTTAATCATATTTGGAATGACCAGCTTTGATAACTTATATACACTTCCGAGATTTAGCTTTATAATTTCAAAAAATGCAGATTCGCTTCCTTTGAGAAGGTCTAAATCCTCGCTCGGCTTTCCGATACCGAAATTATTCACTAAAACATCTATTCTGCCTCGTTGCTTTAAAACTGTTTCTATCATAGAATTATAACTGCTTTCTACTGTTGCATCAAAATAGACGGGTGTCATCGGAAGGGCTTCGTATTCAGAAGAGCTACAGATATTTTTTGTGTCTTCAACTCGACGCACTGCCAAAAAAACATCAAAACCGTTTTTTGCGAGCTTTAACGCACAAGCAAATCCAATTCCCTTAGTAGCAGAGGTAACTACGGCAACTTTTTTTGTTGAATCTTTCATAAAAAGCAACTCCTTTTATCTTTAGCGTGTTCAAAAATGAAAAAAGTATGTATATGAATAGGAAAACACGAGAAAAATATATGATATAGAAAAGGAGTGTCATTAATGAATAAAAGAATAAATCAAGCGTGGCTGATATTGATAGGTGTTATTTTGATAAGAGGCTTTGCGGGAAGTGGGATAAATATGACTGCCAGCTTGTTTTTAAAGCCTGTTGCTGATGAGATTGGCGTGGGAATAGGAACGCTATCAATTTTTTTCAGCATTGCATCGGTTGTTATGTTATTGTGGCTACCGTATGCGGGAAAGCTTATGGAAAAATATAATATTCGCACAATAGTTTTGATTTCTGCGGCTTTGCAGGCACTTTCGTTTGCGGGGCTCGGACTTATGAATAACGTTGTGGGGTGGTATTTGCTTACGATTCCTCAAACGATAGGAGCGGCGATTTTGGTAAATCTTTTGGGACCTGTTATGATAAATAGATGGTTTCCTGAAAAGACTGCTTTGATGCTCGGAATTCAAATGGGCTTTGTTTGGCTTTTTGCGGCTTTTTTGCAGCCTTTAGCCTCGCAGATTATTGGGAACAGCGGTTGGCGAAACGGGTACTTTTTTATAGGGTTAAGTACGTTTGCAGTAGTTGTAGTATCTGCGCTGACATTAATTAAAAATAAGTCAAGCGAGAATGTACACATTTTAGAGGCTGATAGCTCTGACGGAAAAGAAAAGACGGCAGATATGATTGAAATTCCCGAAAAGGTTGCTGTTCGTTCGGTGTCCTTTGTTATGCTTCTTATATTTATGATTTCGATGACAGGCACAGCCGTTTTTACTCAGCACATTCCAAATTATGGTGATATGATAGACTACTCTATAAACCAAGTGGGAATTGCTATGGCTCTGTCATCGGTTGGAAGTGCAATTGGTTCTGTTGCTATAGGGGTAGTTTGCGATAAAATAGGTGGGCTTAAAACCTGTTTTGGAATTATTATTCTTTGGATTGTAGCGATTATAGGTTTTTTGCTCAGCGGTATAAGCTTTGCGGTTTTTGCAGGAAGTGCATTTTTGCACGGCGCCTCCAGCTCCAGCATTGCTATTATATCACCCATTTTGATACTATTGTTTTACGGGAAAAAAGATTATGAAAAAATTTATGCAAAGGTAGCAACAGGTGCGCCTATAGCATCTGTTTTACTTGTTCCGCTGTATGGATTTATCTATGACATTACAAGAAGCTATTTTCTCGTGTTGATTTTTTTGTTTGTTTTACTTTTGATTGCAGGAATTGGAATTTTAGTTGGTTGGAAGAAGCGTTGCACGTCGCTCGGTTGCCCTGCGTGGCGAAAGTAAAAGCTTTATAAAAAGCGGTAAAATATAGCTTTTTATAAACAAATTATTGCAGAAAGGAAAAATGTGTGGTATAATGAGTTCAAATGTAATTTGAACTCATTGAATTGCACTTCGTGCATTAAAAGGCAATTCAATTCATGATGGAACATCAATTCATGGCTTTGCCAATTCATTAAAAGTAAATTTTTAGAAGATTTATATTTTTATGATGCAATTTTGAGTGGCATCTAAACCGTTCATTGATTATATAATGAATTCACATAGTGAATTCATTAGCGATATAAATTCCAGACGGAATTAGCGATATGTATTTCATACGCGATATATCTACGATGCGATATGTTGCTTTGCAACGAGAAAAGGAATTTATAGTATATCGAAAAAGAAATGAAAGGAGCGTGCATACCATTGACCCGAAAGCCTTTATGACAATTTCAGAGGTTGCAGATGTTTTTACGTATGCACACGCAAAAGAGTGATTGATTTTTATTTGGTTTGAATAAAATATGGGGTGAGGCGTTGAAAAATGAATATATTACATATGAAATATGCTTATGAAGTAGCAAAGCATGGCTCTCTCGGCAAAGCCTCGGAAAAGCTTTTTATTGCTGTTCCGAATTTGAGCCGTTCAATTAAAGAGCTTGAGGCTGACTTAAATATAACAATTTTTGACAGAACTGCAAAGGGAATGCGCCTAACGCCCGACGGCGAGCAGTTTATGAATTATGCAAAAAGCATACTCGGGCAAATTGAAGAAGTAGAAAATGTGTATAAAGAGGGGTGCACACCAAAGCAGAAGTTTTCAATTTCGGTTCCTCGCGCTTGCTATATTTCAGATGCTTTTGCAGAGTTTACAAGGTCGCTTTCTTCTGAGGATGCCGAAATATTTTATAAAGAAACAAACTCTGAGCGAGCAATTAATAATATTTTGAATCATGATTATAAGCTTGGAATTGTTCGCTATGCTGAAAATTATGACCAATATTTTAGGCAGATGCTTGAAGAAAAGGGGTTTTCGTATGAGACGGTAGTTGAGTTTTCGTATCGGCTGATTATGAGCAAAAACCATCCTCTTGCAAAAAAGGAAGAAATTTCGTATGATGATTTATGCGAGTATATCGAAATAGCTCATGCTGACCCATACGTTCCATCTTTGCCGATGTCAAAGGTTATTAAGGCGGAGCTGCCCGACAATATAAAAAGGCGTATTTTTATTTTTGAAAGAGCAAGTCAGTTTGATTTGCTATCAAAGAATAATCAAACGTTTATGTGGGTATCGTTAACGCCTGACAGCGTTTTGGAAAGATATGATTTGGTGCAGAAAAAATGTGCGGAAAACAAGAAAATATATAAGGATGTTTTGATTTATAAAAGCGGATATAAGCTTACGAAGCTGGATAAGGATTTTATAACGTCGCTTTGCGATGCGAAAAGGAAATATTTATAATAACTTTTTATTTGAAGTGGGTATTATCGAAAAGGATAATACCCACTTAACATTTTAAGAATTGTAAATCATAAAAAAGTTTGTTATAATTTTAACAAGCGCTAAGGAAAAGAGATAAGGTAAGCGGAAGATAAAATGAGTAAGAAAGAAAAGCTTGCGTTATCTGGGCGTTTGAAAATCAATAAATTTGTATTTTAAATAGGAGGAGAAATATAATGGAAAACAAAACGTATGAAATTATCGACAGTGTGGAAAAGCTTGAAGCTGCTCTTGGAAATTTGAAAAAGGCTCAAAGAGAGTTTGCAAAATTTTCTCAAGAGCAGGTTGACAAAATTTTCTTAGCAGCTGCATCTGCCGCAAACAAAGCCAGAATTCCTTTGGCGAAGATGGCGGTAGAGGAAACGGGTATGGGTATAGTTGAAGATAAGGTTATTAAAAATAACTATGCTGCAGAGTATATCTACAACGCATATAAGGATACAAAAACGTGCGGAGTAGTTGAGGAAGATAAGGCTTTCGGAATTAAAAAAATTGCTGAACCTATTGGCGTTGTTGCCGCAGTTATTCCTACTACAAACCCAACATCAACTGCAATATTTAAATGCTTATTAGCACTTAAAACAAGAAATGCGATTATAATTTCTCCTCATCCAAGAGCGAAGAATTGTACGATTGCAGCTGCAAAGCTTGTTTTAGAGGCGGCAGTTAGTGCAGGTGCTCCGAAGGGAATAATAGATTGGATTGACATTCCGTCGTTAGAGATGACAAATGTTGTTATGAAAGAAGCAGATATAATTCTTGCAACAGGCGGTCCGGGAATGGTTAAAGCCGCATATTCAAGCGGAAAGCCCGCTCTTGGAGTTGGAGCAGGAAATACCCCTGCTATCATTGATGACAGTGCGGATATTCTTTTGGCAGTAAACTCTATTATTCATTCAAAAACCTTTGATAATGGTATGATTTGTGCATCTGAGCAGTCTGTAATAGTTCTTGAGGGTGTATATGATATAGTAAGAGAAGAATTTGCAAACAGAGGATGCTACTTCCTTAATGAGCAAGAAATAGAAAAGGTAAGAAAAACAATTATTATAAATGGTGCTCTAAATGCGAAAATTGTTGGACAGAAAGCAGCAAAAATAGCGGAGCTTGCAGGCGTTAGCGTTCCTGAGGGAACAAAAATATTGATAGGCGAAGTTGAAAGCGTAGAAATTTCAGAAGAATTTGCACACGAAAAGCTTTCTCCTGTTCTTGCAATGTATAAGGCTAAAGATTTTGAAGATGCTCTTACAAAGGCAGAACAGCTTGTTGCTGATGGCGGATATGGACATACATCTTCTGTATACCTTAATGAGATAAATGAAACTGAAAAGCTTGCTGAGTTCAGCGCAAGAATGAAGACTTGTCGTATATTGGTTAATACGCCTTCTTCTCAAGGCGGTATCGGAGACCTTTACAACTTTAAGCTTGCTCCGTCATTAACTTTAGGTTGCGGTTCTTGGGGAGGAAACTCGGTTTCGGATAATGTTGGCGTAAAACATCTTTTAAATATTAAAACAGGTGCAGAAAGAAGGGAAAATATGCTTTGGTTCAGAGCTCCTGAAAAGGTATATATCAAGAAAGGATGCTTGCCTGTTGCACTTGATGAGCTTAAAAATGTTATGGGCAAAAAGAGAGTATTTATCGTAACAGATACATTCCTTTATGAAAACGGATATACAAAACCGATTACCGATAAGTTAGACGAAATGGGCATTGCGCATACATCCTTCTTTGATGTTCAGCCTGACCCAACGCTTCTAAATGCAAAAAATGGTGCGGCACAGATGTCGGCATTTAAACCTGATACTATTATTGCATTGGGTGGCGGAAGTGCGATGGATGCGGCAAAGATAATGTGGGTTCTATATGAGCATCCCGAAGCGGATTTCATGGATATGGCAATGAGATTTATTGATATAAGAAAAAGAGTTTATACCTTCCCTAAAATGGGTGAGAAAGCGTACTTTATCGCTATCCCTACATCTGCAGGAACAGGCTCAGAGGTAACACCTTTTGCAGTTATAACAGACGAGCAAACAGGCGTTAAATATCCTCTTGCTGATTATGAGCTTTTGCCGAATATGGCAATTATTGATACAGATTTTCATATGTCTGCACCAAAAGGTTTAACTGCAGCATCGGGTATTGATGCGGTTACTCATGCGGTTGAGGCATACGCTGCAATGCTTGCAACAGATTATACAGACGGTTTGGCACTAAAGGCGCTAAAGACAATTTTTGAGTATTTGCCAAGAGCGTATGAAAATGGACAGACAGACGTTTTGGCAAGAGAGAAAATGGCAAATGCGGCTACGATGGCAGGTATGGCGTTTGCGAATGCATTTTTGGGAGTTTGTCATTCAATGGCACATAAGCTTGGTGCTTTCCACCACCTGCCACACGGCATTGCAAATGCTCTTATGATTGAAGAAGTATTAAGATTTAACGCTGCAGAAGCACCTGTTAAAATGGGTACTTTCTCGCAGTATGACTACCCGCATACTCTCAGTCGTTATGCTGAAATTGCAGACTATCTCGGCTTGGGTGGCAAAAACGATAGCGAAAAGCTTGAAAACCTTATTAAGGCAATTAATGAGCTTAAAGCAAGGGTTGGAATTAAAGATACAATTAAGGAATACGGAATTGATGAAAAAGATTTCTTAGATAGACTTGATGAAATGACAGAGCAAGCATTTGACGACCAGTGCACAGGCGCAAACCCACGTTACCCACTTATGAGCGAAATTAAGCAGATGTATCTTAATGCATATTATGGCAAGCATTTTGAAGAACCAAAAATGCCCAATGCCAATGATGCGGCAAAAGAAACAAAAGGCGATGCGGTAAAAAAAGCTTACCGCAAAAGCAAGAATGCGTAAGTCATAAGAATGGAGGAGAAAATAATGAAACTTGATAGAGTAATTGCTGTAAGAAATAATAAAACAATTTATCGTGATGGAGAAAAGTGTGTAAAGGTTTTTGATAATCACTATTCAAAGGCTGACGTTTTAAACGAGGCGCTTAATCAGGCAAGAATAGAGGAAACGGGACTTAATATTCCTAAAATTTTAGAAGTAACAATGCTTGATGGCAAATGGGCAATTGTATCGGAGTATATTAAGGGCAAAACCTTAAGTCAGCTTATGGAAGAAAATCCTGATAAGAAGGACGAATACCTTGAGCTTTTTGTAGATTTGCAAATTGATGTTCATTCAAGAACGTGTCCTCTTTTAAACAAGCTCAAAGACAAAATGAACAAAAAAATCAGTATGTCAGAAATTGATGCAACAACACGCTACGACCTTCACACTCGTCTTGAGGGAATGCCTAAGCATGCTAAAGTTTGTCATGGCGATTTTAACCCTTCAAATATTATTATCACAGACGATGGAGTACCGTATATATTAGACTGGGCGCACGCAACTCAGGGAAATGCATCTGCAGATGCCGCAAGAACGTATCTTCTTTTCTGGCTGAATGGCGATATAGAGGGCGCAAAAAAGTATCTTGATTTGTTCTGCGAAAAGAGCGATACTGCTAAACAGTATGTGCAAAAGTGGATGCCTATTGTTGCAGCTTCGCAATCTGTTAAAGGCAATGAGAAAGAAAGAGAATTCCTTCTTTCATGGATTGATGTAGTAGACTATGAATAAGACTATTTGATTAAAGAATAAAAACAGAGAGGAAAATCATTATGAAAATAACAGTTTGTATAGGAAGTTCTTGTCATATTAAGGGTTCACGCCAGGTAGTTGAGCAGCTTCAGTATCTTGTAGATAAAAATAAGCTTGGAGATAAGGTAGAGCTTGCGGGAACATTTTGTATGGGTAAATGCCAGCAGGGCGTTTGCGTAACAGTTGATGAAAAGTTTCATTCAGTAACCCCTGAAACTGTAGAAGAATTTTTTAACAAGGAAGTTTTGGTAAACTTTTAATGCTTATACAGATTTGCGTAGGAAGCTCGTGCCATTTAAAGGGCTCGCCTGAGATAGTTGAGCTTTTTAAGGAATATGTAGAAAAGAATAATCTGACAGATGAAATTACACTTGCCGGTAGCTTTTGTATTGGTAAGTGTAATCGAGTAGGGGTTACTGTGCAGATAGATGATGTTATTCATACGGGTGTAACACGAGAAGACTTTAAGGAGTTTTTTACAGAAAATGTTTTAAATGTAATTGCTGAGGAAAGGAAGTAATGAAGAATGCCGAATTGTTTAACTCTTAAAAAATCGAATTGTAAGAATTGTTATAAATGCATTCGTCATTGTCCTGTAAAATCCATTCGCTTTTCGGGAAATCAGGCGCACATTATAGGCAATGAGTGCATCCTTTGCGGTCAGTGCTTTGTTGTATGTCCGCAAAATGCGAAACAAATTGCTACTGAGCTTGAAAAGGCAAAGGTGTTGGTGCAAGGAAGTGAGCCCGTTATTGTTTCGCTTGCACCGTCGTTTGTAGCAAATTATGATTTAGTAGGCATTAATTCTATGCGTGATGCCCTTCAAAAGCTTGGATTTTATGATGTTGAAGAAACTGCAATTGGCGCAACAATTGTAAAAAAAGAATATGAGAGAATATTGAGGGAAGAAGAAAGAGATATTGTTATTTCTTCGTGCTGTCATTCTATAAATCTGCTTATTCAAAAGCATTTCCCAAAAACACTTGGATATCTTGCGGATGTTGTTTCACCGATGCAAGCGCATTGTAAGGATATAAAGAAACGCTATCCCAATGCAAAAACTGTTTTTATTGGGCCGTGCGTTGCAAAAAAGGATGAGGCTGAATACTATGAGGGTATTGTTGATGCGGTTTTGACCTTTGAGGAGCTGACGCAGTGGCTGAAAGAGGAAAATATAGAGCTTAAGGAAGGCAGAGATTATACTGAGGAGAGCAGGGCACGTTTCTTCCCGACAACGGGCGGCATACTAAAGACGATGGAGCCTGAAATTGAAGGGTATACCTATTTTGCTCTGGACGGCGTTGAAAATTGTATGGCGGCACTTAAGGATATAGAAAGCGGTAAAATTCATAAATGCTTTATAGAGATGTCGGCTTGCGTAGGCAGCTGCGTTGGCGGACCTGTTATGGAAAAATTTCATAGATTGCCAATAAAGGATTATGTGTCTGTTTCAAGCTATGCGGGCAAGAAGGATTTTGATGTTGCGCCTGTAAAGGCGGTGGAGCTCAAGAAAAACTTTTCATATATAGACCATAGATTGCAGCAGCCAACGGAAACGGAAATTTCTAATGTTTTAAGGCAAATGGGTAAATTTAAAACGTCTCAGGAGCTAAACTGCGGGTCGTGCGGATATAATACTTGCAGAGAGAAGGCTATTGCAATTTATCAGGGAAAAGCAGAAATATCTATGTGCCTTCCTTTCTTGAAGGACAAGGCAGAGAGCTTTTCCGACAGCATTGTAAACAATACGCCAAACGGAATTATTGTTCTTAACGAAGAATTGGAGGTTCAGCAGCTTAACAGAGCGGCTCGCAGTATTATGAATATACGCTCAAACTCTGACGTTTTAGGTGAGCCTGTTATTCGCATTTTGGACCCTGTTTCATTTATGCATGTTAAAAATACGGGAGAGAGCATAAAAAATCAAAGAACATATTTTGCAGAATATAAAAAGTATGTTGAGCAGACTATAGTCTACGACAATGAATCTAAGCTTTTAATCGGAATTATGAGAGATGTAACCGATGAAGAAATTCAAAAAGAGAAAAAAGAAAATATAAGTCGTCATACTATAGAGGTTGCCGACAAGGTTGTTGACAAGCAGATGCGTATAGTTCAGGAAATTGCATCGCTTCTCGGTGAAACAGCCGCAGAAACAAAAATTGCATTATCAAAATTAAAGGAGACGATTGCGGATGAATGATTTATGTGCGGATATTGGATACAAAAGTATAAATCATTATGGCGAAGAGCTTTGCGGCGACCATGTTGATGTAATTGAACAGGACGATAATTCTACTGTTATCGTGCTTGCAGATGGACTTGGCAGCGGTGTTAAAGCAAGTATTTTGTCTACGCTTACGTCTAAAATTATTTCTACAATGATGGCACAGGGGCTTTCTTTGGAGGATTGCGTTTCAACCATTGCGGCAACGTTGCCTGTTTGTTCGGTGAGAGGGGTTGCGTATTCAACCTTTACAATACTTCATTTGCTGAAAAATGAAACTATGGAAATTATGCAATACGATAATCCTCATGTTGTTGTCATAAGAGATTTTAAAAGCTATGATTACCCTAAAACGGAAATGAATGTTGAGGGTAAAAAAATATATAAAACAACTATCAAGCTTCGGGAAAATGATATTTTTGTTGCTATGAGTGATGGTTGTCCGCACGCAGGTATCGGACTTGCATATAACTTCGGATGGAAAAGGGAGGACATTGTTGAATTTATAGAAACTATTTCTATTGCGGGATATACGGCAAAGAACCTGTCAACAATGCTTATAGATGAATGTGATAAGCTATATGGCGGAAAGCCGGGTGATGATGCAACGGCGTGTATAGTTAAAATCAGAAAAAGAGAGCCTATGAATATTTTGTTTGGACCGCCTTCAAATCGTGATGATGCGGATAGAATGATGTCTTTATTTTTTTCAAAAGAAGGAAAGCATATTATTTGCGGGGGAACAACATCTTCTATTGCTTCAAAGTACCTTGGCAAACCGATAGAGGCATCGCTCAATTTTGAAGAATCCGATGTTCCGCCAATAGCGCATATAGATGGCGTTGACCTCGTTACAGAGGGCGTTATTACAATGAATCGCGTAATTGAATATGCGAAGGATTATTTGGGGGAAAATGAAATGTACGAAAAGTGGAATTTCAAAAGGGATGGTGCATCGCTTATTTGTCAGCTGCTTTTTGAAGAAGCAACAGATATTAATTTTTATGTGGGAAGAGCAATAAATCCTGCTCATCAAAATCCTGACCTTCCAATAAATTTCAATATAAAAATGAATCTTGTTGAAGAGCTTTCAAAAAGCCTTCGCAAAATGGGAAAAAGGATAAAGGTAAGCTATTTTTAAGGAGGATTGAAATGAGAAAGTTTGATACAAAGGTGCAGCATCTTAAATATAAGGTACTAAGAGAAGTGGCAAGAGAGGCGTGGAATGATACTCTTCTTGAAAATATTATTGAAATCCCTAAAAAAATAGTTCCCGGAAAAACGTCGACTATGCGTTGCTGTATTTATAAGGAACGGGCAATTCTTGCGGAGCGTGTTAAAATTGCAATGGGGGGTAATGTTGAAAATCCCAATGTTATAGAGGTTATAGATATTGCGTGCGACGAATGCCCCGCTGCAGGATACGAGGTAACGGATTCGTGCAGAGGATGTCTTGCACACAGGTGTGAGGATGTTTGCAAGAAAGGTGCAATTTCATTTGACCATAATCACGTTGCTCATATTGATAAAACGAAATGCGTGGAGTGTGGGCAGTGCGCAAAGGTGTGTCCATATTCGGCAATTATTAATCGTAAACGCCCATGTCAGGTTGCTTGTAAGGTTAAGGCGATATCAATAAGCGATGATAATGCGGCACTTATTAATAATGACAAGTGTACGGCTTGTGGAGCGTGCGTTTATCAGTGCCCGTTCGGAGCAATATCCGATAAATCATATATACTAAACGTTATAGATTTGATTAAAAAAAGTGATAACGGAGAAAAACACAAGGTTTATGCCGTTGTTGCGCCTTCGATTTCAAGTCAGTTTTCTTATGCAAAGCTTGGTCAGGTTATAACAGGGTTAAAGAAGCTAGGCTTTTATACTGTTGTTGAGGCTGCATTAGGAGCGGATATGGTTGCTATGAGTGAGGCGAGAGAGCTTGTAGAGAAAGGATTTTTAACAAGCTCGTGCTGTCCTGCTTTTGTGTCATACATAAAGTCGACCTTTCCTGATTTAGCAGAGCATATATCTCATAACCTTTCGCCTATGGCAGAGATATCGAAATATATAAAAGGTACCGATAAGGATGCAAAGATAGTGTTTATAGGACCTTGTACTGCAAAAAAAGCAGAAGCTCATCTTGAAACGGTTAAGCCTTATGTTGATGCTGTGCTTACCTTTGAAGAGCTTCAGGCTCTTTTCGATAGCCGTGATATAGATATAACAGAGCTTCAGGAGGATGTTTTAAATAATGCATCGTACTATGGAAGAATATTTGCGCGAAGCGGAGGCCTTTCCGATGCAGTTAAACAGTCGCTGAAGGAACAGGGACTTGACAGTTTTGACCTAAAAGCCGTATCATGCGACGGAATTGAAGAATGTCGCTTGGCGCTTTTAAAGAAAGGTAAAAATGTGCTTGATGCTAATTTTATTGAAGGAATGGCTTGCGTTGGCGGTTGCATAGGCGGTGCAGGATGCTTAACGCATGGTGAGAAAAATAAGGCAGAGGTAGACAAATACGGCAGAGAAGCTTTGGAAAAAACAATTTACGATGCAGTTTCAATTTTAAAATAAAAATCAGTGGCTACAGAAAAGTGATTTTAAAATCATACCCCAGCCTGTTTAAGTTTCAGTATAGCAAGGCTTGGGCATCTGTGAGAAGGCTTAGGAGCTTAACGGCACAAAATTAAATGCTGAGTAAATTATGGCAAGAGTCATTCGGAAACGGAGGACTCTTTTTTTTCAGGAGATTTATATTTTTTTAATATAGCCAAAGAGGATATTGTATAAATAGGTTATACTAAGGAAAAAATAAGTTTAAAGGGCAACAATTTTAATCATTACTGAGGAGAAAATTTATGAAACGCATTTATGATATGCTTGTTATCGGCGGAGGACCTGCGGGATATACAACTGCACTTTATGCAGCTCGTGCAGGACTTGATACTTTAGTTTTGGAAAAAATGTTAATTGGCGGACAGATGACACAAACTCAACAGATTGATAATTATCCCGGGTTTGATGAAGGTATTAAAGGCTTTGTTCTCGGTGAAAAAATGAAAAGAGGCGCTGAGCGGTTTGGCGCTGAAACCAAGCTTGAAAAAGTGGTTCACACAGACCTTATAGGAGATATTAAAAAAATCGAAACTGTCAAGGGTGAATTTTTGGCAAGAACTGTTGTTGTTGCAACAGGTGCCCACCATAAGCATTTGGGCATAGAAAAGGAAGATGAATATGCGGGCAGCGGAGTTGCGTATTGTGCTATGTGCGATGGAATGCTTTACAAGGGCAAAACGGTTGCGATTGTAGGAGGGGGGAATTCTGCGGCGGCGGATGCCACCCTTCTTTCCCGCATTTGTGAAAAGGTAGTTTTAATCCATAGACGAGATAGCCTTCGTGCCACAAAGATTTATCACGACCAGCTTATGAATTTAAGAAACATTGAGTTTAAGTGGAATAGCAAAGTTAGTGAGCTATTGGGCGAGGATAAAATTTCAGGTATCAAGATTAAAAATGTAAATACGGGTAACGAAGAAGAATTAAGGCTTGATTGTATATTTATAAGTATTGGTCGCAGTCCTGAAACGTCGCTTTTTACAGGTCAGCTTGAGCTTGATAATAGAGGGTACATCATTGCAGATGAATCTACAAAGACAAATATTTCGGGTGTGTTTGCTGTTGGTGATGTGAGAACGAAAGCACTTCGTCAGGTAATTACTGCGGAGTCAGATGGTGCCGTTGCGGCTTACTATGCCGAAGAATATATCGCTAAAACAAAAAAATAGTAATTTTTAAAAGATGGGGACTGATTTTGGCATACTTGATTGCTGTAATCTAAAATTCTTCTTGTATTCAAAGAGCGTTATTGCGTATTTCCTTTTAAAGCAATATGGAAAGTGAGATGTAGCGAAAAAATCTGTTTTATCAAAACGGGAAAACTTTTGTATATATATTATTGCTTTTGCCTGTAATATGGTATCATAAGCTCGTAGAATGGAGGGGCGGTAATGCCTTTACATATAGTTAGACAAGATATAACGAAAATGGAAGCTGATGCGATTGCGAATGCAGCGGACCCGTCGTTACTTGGCGGTGAGCGGAGATAAAACCACATTATAAAGATTATTTCTTTGCCGTATTAACGCCTATAATTCCGCCGATTGCGCCTATAATTATTCCAAATAAAATTACGGAAACAGATGCAGGGGCAAAATCAGCTCTTATTCCTAAAAAGCAAGACGTTATATATAAAATGGAAAAATAAAGAGCAGCAAGAATTGTACCAAATATTAAACCACGGCGTTTTTTCATTTTTGCACAAACTATTGAGCCAATGAAAATTGAGAGAAGAGAAATGGCAAGAACGATTATTCCCGAAGCGGACTCAGGAATAGGGCCGATAAAAATAATCCACGAAAAGACAAGGATTAATAAAATGCTCAATATGAATGAAATTGCAAGACCAATACTGATGCTTTTGATAGCTGAGTAAGTTTTTGTATCCTTCAAAATAAACTCCCCCTTGAATTATAATGTTATTACACTATATTCAAAGGGGAGTTTATTTATTCTAAAATTATTCTTCTGTTTCAGCTTCTTCTTCGTCAGTATCTTCACCTGCTTCTTTTTGAGAAGAGCTCTTTTTGATAACTGTATCAACAGAGCCGATTGCAAAACGAAGCATACTGCGCTCGGATGGGTTTCCTACGATGCCTGAATAAATCAAAATTTCATCGTCCTTAACCTTTGCAACCTTGCCTATAATTCCGCCGATTGTTCTTATTGTGTCGCCTACCTGAATAGAAGCAAGCATCTGCCTCTTCTGCTTTTCACGCTTTCTCTGCGGAATAATCATAACCGCAAACATAACAATCATAAACAAAATAAGTGGAAAAATTGAACCATTACCCATAATACAAACCTCCTTAAAATTTATGTCATCATTTATTATACATTGTTTCAATGAAATATGCAAGTGTTTTTTGTCGAAAGGTTAAAAAATTAACTAATTGTTAAAATATGTAAAAAGTATCTATAAAAAATGTACTATTGATTTTTTTGAAAAAATTTGGTATAATGAGTTTGCAGAGCAAACTCAATGAATTGCCTTCGGCGTGAATTGAAATCTACGATTTCATGAATTGAGCCTTATGGCTCATGAATTGCACTAAAGTGCATTATAAAGGCATTTCAATTCATGGAGCGAAGCGAGAATTTATGGCTTTGCCAATTCACGACAACGCAGTTGTCAATTCATTAAAATATATCTATATGAATGAATTTGAGCGGAATCCAAACCATTCAGTTTTTATATAATGGGTGGTGTTTTGTATATGAAAAAGAGAAAAATTGCTTGACAATTTTGGAGCAATAGTATAATCTATATAATTAGGGAATTATGTTATAATTAATATATGTTGTTTGGGAAGGGAGTAATTTGTTTGGCAAAAAAAGCATACGGAAACGACAGTATTTCTTCGCTTAAAGGAGCAGACAGAGTAAGGACAAGGCCTGCTGTTATATTTGGCTCTGACGGATTGGAAGGATGCTTTCATTCGTTTTTTGAAATTTTGTCTAACTCGATAGACGAGGCAAGAGAAGGCTTTGGAAATGCAATTGAAATAACGAGATTTAAAGATAATTCAATAGAAGTTGTTGACCACGGACGAGGAACGCCTGTTGAGTTTAATGAAAGAGAAAACAGGTATAATTGGGAGCTTATATTCTGCGAAATGTATGCGGGTGGAAAATATAAGAATTCTGACGGCGGAGATTATGAATACAGCTTGGGATTAAACGGCCTTGGTGCGTGTGCAACGCAGTATTCGTCGGAATATATGGATGTTACCGTTATGCGAGATGGGCATAAATATTCGCTTCATTTTGAAAAGGGAGAAAATATTGGCGGACTTTTTAAAGAGCCTACAAGATTTAAGCAAACGGGAACAAAGATTAAATGGAAGCCTGATTTGGATGTTTTTACGGATATTGAAATACCGTCGGAAATGTTTATTGAAACAATAAAAAAGCAGGCAATTGTTAATCCGAACGTTGAGTTCACATTTTATAATGAAACCGCAGAAGGAATGGAAATGATGCAATTTTCATATCCTAACGGAATTGTTGATTATGTTGGCGAAAGAGCAGAGGGAAAGAACGTAACGGATATAAAATATATTGAGGCAGAGCGCAGAGGACGAGACAGAGAGGACAAGTCCGAATATAAATTAAAAATGCAGATTGCATTTTGCTTTTCTAATGAAACGCCTATGCTTGAGTATTACCATAATTCAAGCTTTTTGGAGCATGGCGGCTCGCCCGATAAGGCGGTCAGAAGTGCGTTTGTTTCGGCAATCGACCAATACTTGAAGCAAACGGGAAAATATCAGAAAAACGAAAGCAAAGTAAGCTTTGTTGACGTAAGCGACTCGCTTATGTTTGTTTCAAGCTCGTTTTCAACGCAGACAAGCTATGAAAATCAAACGAAAAAAGCAATAACAAACAAGTTTATTCAAGAGGCGATGACTGCGTTTTTAAAAGAACAGCTTGATATATACTTTATTGAAAACAAGGCAGAGGCTGAAAAAATTGCCGAGCAGATGCTTATAAATAAGAGAAGCCGTGAGTCAGCAGAAAGAGCAAGAGTTAATATAAAGAAAAAGCTTACAGGCACTATGGACGTAACAAACAGGGTGCAAAAGTTTGTTGACTGCAGAAGTAAGGATGTTGACAAAAGAGAGGTTTATATAGTTGAGGGGGATTCGGCGCTTGGTGCGTGTAAGCAAGGGCGAGATAGCGAATTTCAGGCGATTATTCCTGTAAGAGGAAAGATTTTAAACTGCCTGAAGGCGGATTACGACAAGATATTTAAAAGCGATATAATAGTTGATTTAATAAGAGTTTTGGGATGCGGAGTTGAAATTAAAACAAAGCACAACAAGGAATTTAATTCGTTTGAGCCTGAGAATTTGAGATGGAGCAAAATTATTATATGTACGGATGCTGACGTTGACGGCTATCAGATTAGAACGCTTATTCTTACTATGATTTATCGTCTTGTTCCGAGCCTTATCGAAATGGGAAAGGTTTATATTGCGGAGTCGCCGCTTTTTGAAATTACTCATAAAAAGGAAACTTATTTTGCATATACGGAAGCTGAAAAGGTGCAGATACTTGAAAAAATTAAGGATGATAACTATAAAATTCAGCGTTCTAAAGGTCTTGGTGAAAATGAGCCTGATATGATGTGGCTTACAACTATGAATCCCGAAACACGCAGACTTATAAGAGTTGAGGCGGAGGACGCAGAGCGTACATCGGAAATGTTTGAGCTTTTGCTTGGCGATAACCTTTTAGGAAGAAAAGATTATATCGCAAACGAGGGAAATCGTTATGCGGAAATGCTTGATTTAAGCTAAGATTTTGGAAAGGAGAGGATATTGAAATATGGAAGAAAAACAGCTTTTTTATAATCAACCTATAACCGAAACGCTTACGGAAAATTATATGCCGTATGCAATGAGTGTTATTATATCCCGTGCCATTCCTGAAATTGACGGCTTTAAGCCTTCGCACAGAAAGCTTCTGTATACAATGTATAAAATGGGTCTTTTGACGGGGGCGAGAACAAAATCGTCGAATGTTGTTGGTCAAACAATGAAGCTTAATCCTCACGGAGATATGGCGATATATGAAACAATGGTAAGACTGACAAGAGGTAATCAGGCGCTTTTGCATCCGCTTGTTGATTCAAAGGGTAACTTTGGTAAGCAGTATTCGAGGGATATGGCGTTTGCGGCTTCTCGTTATACGGAAGTAAAGCTTGATGCAATTTGTGCGGATATTTTTGGAGATATTGATAAAGATACGGTTGATTTTGTTGACAATTTTGATGCAACAATGAAAGAGCCTGTGCTTTTGCCGACGGCTTTTCCAAATATTTTAGTAAATCCTAATCAGGGAATTGCGGTTGGTATGGCATCTAATATTGCAAGCTTTAATTTGAAAGAGATATGCGAGGCGACAATTGCATACATTAAGGATGAACATTGCGATTTGTCGGAATATATTAAAGGCCCCGATTTTTCAACGGGGGCAACGCTTATATATTCGGCGGAGGAAATGGAAAAAATTCTTCGTACGGGAAGAGGAAGCTTCAGGCTCAGGGCAAAATACAATTACGACAAGAAAAACAATTGCATTGAGGTAACTGAAATTCCGTATACAACAACATCAGAGGCAATTGTTGACAAAATAGTAGAGCTTATAAAGGCAGGAAAGCTTCGTGAGGTTTCGGATGTACGAGATGAAACGGATAAATCGGGACTTAAAATTGCGATTGATTTGAAGCGTGGCGTTGATGCGGATTTATTGATGACAAGGCTATATAAGATAACGAGCCTTCAGGATTCGTTTGGATGCAATTTTAATGTTTTAATTGGCGGAAAGCCTCAAGTTCTTGGCGTTTACGGCATATTGGACGAGTGGGTAAAATTCAGAGTTGGATGCATAAAGAGAATGCTTGCGTTTGATATTGATAAAAAATCCGCAAAGCTTCACTTGCTTGAAGGTCTTAAAAAGATTTTATTGGATATCGACAAGGCAATTATGATTATAAGGCATACGGAGCTTGAAAGCATGGTTGTTCCAAACCTTATGAAGGGCTTTGATATTGATAAGGTTCAGGCGGAGTATATTGCGGAAATCAAGCTAAGAAATCTGAATAAGGAATATATTTTAAAGAGAACAGACGAAATTGAAAGTCTCAGGGATGAGATAGATGATTTGAAAAAAACCTTAGATAGCGACAGACGTGTTAAAACGCTTATCTGCAAACAGCTTGAGAGCCTTAATAAAAAATATGGCGAGGAAAGAAAAACGGATTTGATTTTGGAAGATGAGGTTGTTGTATATAACGAGGAAAACTTTATTGAAGATTATGCGCTGACAGTTTTTTTCACAAGAGAGAATTATTTCAAAAAAGTTCCTGCCGTATCGCTCAGAAGCTCAAACGGGGAGCATAAGCTAAAGGACGGCGACGTTATTTTACAGACTGTTGAGAGTTCAAATAAAAGCGATATGCTCTTCTTCTCAAACAAATGCAATGTATATAAAATGCGCCTTTGCGATATTAATGATTCAAAGGTGAGCCTTATTGGAGATTATCTGCCTAATTTGCTTGCTATGGAGGAAGGGGAAGAAATTGTTTTTGTTCACCCGACAAGTGATTATTTGGGTAATCTGATGTTTGTTTATGAAAACGGAAAAATGAGCAAGGTACCCGTTTCGGCTTATGAAACAAAGACAAATCGTAAGAAGCTGACAAGCGCATATTGCGATAAGTCTAAACTTGTTTGTATATTGGCTTTGGGCGGCGAGGATAAAGATTTTGTTGTTTATTCAAATCTTGGAAAAGCGCTTTTCTTTAACAGCGCTAAAATTCCTTTAAAAACAACAAAGAGTACGCAAGGCGTTCAGGTTATGATTTCAAAAAAGGGAAGCCTTGTAAGCAGAGTTTTGCCTGCCGAAACTTGCGGAATAACAGATTTGGATTATTATAAAACAAAGAATATTCCTGCAATGGGATGCTTTTTGAAGGATGAGGATTTGCCCGATAAACAGCTATCTCTGTTTTAAAATAAAATACAAAAAATAAATTTTAAGGATGTGAAGTTATGCTAGAGTATGAAGAGTACAGATTAAAGCTTGCGGCTTTAGAAGATAAAATAACAGAACTGAGGGATTCACTTTGACATCGCAGGAGCGATAAAAAAGGCAGAAGAGCTCGAAGCGCAAACTATAGAGCCTGATTTTTATTCCGATATGGAAAATTCTCAGAAGGTTATGCAGAAAATTAAGCAGTATAAGGGAAAAATTGAGAAATACGACGGATTGGTTTCTGCGTGGGAAGATGCAAAGGTTTTGGTTGCGCTTGCAATAGAAGAGGATGACGATGGTCTGCTTTCTGAGGTTGTGGACGGATATAATTCCGTTTCGGAAATTTTGGAAAAGATGACTTTGGAAACATTGCTTTCAGGCAAATATGATAAGTGCAACGCTATTTTGACATTTCATGCGGGAGCAGGCGGAACAGAGGCTCAGGATTGGACTCAGATGCTTGTTCGTATGTATCAGATGTGGGCGGCAAAGCGTGGGTACGCTTGTGAAATGCTTGATTTTCTTGACGGTGATGAGGCGGGGTTAAAGAGCGCAACAATTCAGATAAGCGGAGAGAACGCTTATGGATATTGCAAGAGTGAAAAAGGTGTTCATCGTCTTGTAAGAATTTCGCCGTTCGATGCTTCGGGAAGAAGACATACATCTTTTGCATCGGTTGAGGTTATGCCTGAAATAGATGACGAAATTGATATCAAAATAAATCCTGACGATTTGAAGGTTGATACGTATCGTTCGAGCGGAGCGGGCGGGCAGCACGTTAATAAAACGGAGTCTGCAATAAGAATAACGCATATTCCGACGGGCGTTGTTGTTGCTTGTCAGAATGAGCGTTCTCAGCATAAAAATCGTGATACCGCAATGAAGATGTTAAAAGCTAAGCTTGCAGAAATTGCAGAGCAGCAGCAAAAGGACAAGATTGATGATATTAAAGGCGTTCAAAAGGAGATTGGTTGGGGAAGTCAGATAAGGTCGTATGTTTTCCACCCATATAATATGGTAAAAGACCATAGAACAAATTATGAGGTAGGAAATATTGGAGCTGTTATGGACGGCGACCTTGATGGGTTTATCAATGCGTATCTTCAGGGAGCGAGCCTTGGTCAGCTTAATTTGAAATAGAAGCTTTTAATTTGAATTTAAAGACAGAAACGGCACTTTGCACAAATTGATATATGGCTTTTTGTGCAAAGTGCCATTTGACGTTTTGGGGAAACAAAAATTGCTAAAAAGCATTGACAAACGCTACCGTTAAGTGGTACAATATGAGTATTGGTAAATGATATTTACTATGTAAAAATATATTGAAAAAAAGGAGCGAAAAAAATGAAGAAATTCAGAAAAATTTTGTCATTGATTTTGAGCATATCAATGCTTTTAACGATGACGCAGTTTGTTCTTCCAACGTCGGCTTCGGCGGAAGAGGTAACGGTAACTGATCTTAACCTGGGAGAAGTCGGAGATGGTAGCTCGGATAAGGCTATAACAATGTATGCTGGTGATGCTACTATTGAGTATGACGTTGGGGGTATTGGAGGAAAAGCCAGTACGGATGTTGCATACAAAGTAAAAACCAATGCACCGGATGGTAACCGTGCGACGAATAGGTATATAAAACCAGCTATTACAGTTCAGCACCCGACGTATCCGTCGGCTGTTAAAGATTGGGAGCTACTTATTTCGTTCGACTTTATGTTTACGACGTCGTCCGACAGGTTTGATCTTGTGTTCTACAGTTTCCTCGAGGGAAAAACTGATTACACCCCTGGCAACTTCGAGGACCATTATGTTATATTTACTCCTGCGGGAATAAGTGGTAATTCTTCAATTACGATGGGTGGAATTTCTCTTAACCAATGGCACAGAGCTTCAATTTATATTCCAAACGGAGGATCGAATGAGATTATAGTTTATCTTGATGGAACATCTTATGAGGGAAAGCTAAAAAAGGAAATGGCTTCTTTCGGAACAAGATCGGCATGGATATATCTTGTTGATGGGGAAATGAACTTTGATAATTATTGTATGGTTCAGGACACAGCATACAATCCTGCAGAAGATCGTGTTGCAGATGTTGACTTTACTGAAAATGAAAACTGCGAATATACTCCAAATTCGGGAGTTATAGGTTTTAAGCGAAATGACGTTACGGTTGGCGATATTAAAGATGCAACTGTTTCTGTTGAGGGATACAAGCAGAGATTTTATTCCGACAGTACATATACGACATTGTTAGAGGATACTGATGTTATTTCAAACAACACGGTTATGGTTTGGGAAAATGCCAAAGGCGTAATGAGATACTACAGTTTTGATTATGATTCTAATTTGGAGCACCCGCCTGTTAATGAAACCTATTACAAAATTTCTAATAATCAGGACGGAACAGTAACGGTAACAGGCTTTGACCGCGATAAAATTACCGATGTCGACGACCTTAGTGCGATTTCTATTCCCGAATATATTGCAGGAGCTAAGGTTACTGCAATCGGAATCGAAGCATTCAGAGACGAGCCCGAGATTCAAAGTGTTGTTATTGCAGATTCAGTTGAAACAATCGGAAACTATGCATTTTCAGGTGAGGCCGAAAATGGAGCTCCTACAGGAAATCTGACAAGCGTTACTCTTCCAAAAAATCTTAAAACTATTGGTCCAGGTGCGTTTGCGAGAAATGGAAGACTTGCCGAGATTGAAATTCCTGACGGAGTAGAGACAATCGGTGCAGAAGCCTTTTATTGGTCAGGTTTAACCTCAATAACAATTCCTAACTCTGTAACATCAATGGGCTTTGATGTTTTTAGATTGTGCGGAAATCTTAAGTATGCTAAATTATCTGCAGGCCTTACAAGTATTCCAAAAGGAACGTTTACCTCTTGTGGCGGAATTGCAGAAATTGTTATCCCTGAAACAATAACAGGAGAGGAACTCCAGGGAGGAACATTTACCGAATATGATATTGACCTTACAATTTATGGTATAGAGGGAAGCTTTGCTGAAAGCTTTGCAAATGCCAACGGGTATGAATTTGTTGAGGTTTTAGGCGGAACAATAGTTTCTGACTCTAAGCTTTTGGGCGATGCGAAAAAGGTTATCAAAGGAACAGATTATGATATAAAAACAGGCTTTGAAAAAATCAGCTTCAATGCTCAGCTTGCAAATATAGGCACAGATCCTGTCGAAGTTGTTACAACAATGACGCTTTATGATGAGAGCGGTGAAGTTGTTGAAAGCGACGTACTTGAATCGGAAATTGCATCCGGCAAGGTTGCATTAATAAACGAAGAAAGTGATTTATTTGTTGATGCGACAGGTATTAAAGACGGTTATAAAATAACAGTTACATTTGAAAAAAAATCAGATAATCTGAAGCTTTGCGATGATTATACTATAACCTTTGACGAAAGCTACAGAGAGATTCACGTTCTGGCAATCGCTAACAGCTTCTGTAACGATTCTTTCGGATATATCAATAACATAGCCGAGGCAGACGGCGTTCTTTTGCACGTTCAGAATATGTATATCGGCGGTGCATCATTAACAAACCACTTTGACAATATGAAGTTTGACAAACCTGCATATCAGCCTATTGTTAATATGAAATACGGCGAAGAAGGTTTGAAAATGAAGGATGCATTGCAGTCGGATAAGTGGGATGTTGTTGCACTTCAGTGCGCTACTCACGGGCTAAGTAACGACCTTGCTTTTGTTGACTACGAAACAGCAAATCATACTGTTGAAGAGAACGGCGAAATTGTTGCTTATACAACAGGTGAGATATATGAATTTATAAGAGACTATGTTGCTGAGTATGCTCCCGATGCAAAGAGAATGATGCATATGTCATGGGGCACTAACGACGAGACTTCAAGAACAATTTATAACAATAGATTCGCAGATGCAGGTGAATATCCTGCCGCAAGATTGGCAGTTTACAATTTGCATAAAGAAGCCTACCACTATGGTGCAAGCATCTTCTCAACAGAGGACCATATGCTTGTTCCTACCTCTGAGGCAATTAAGTATGCTATAGATGATTTGGGCTTTGAAGAATATGTTGACGATTCTAATCTTAATGACATATATTATGATAGCAGTGCAAGAGCAATGTTTCGTGATACAACCAGCCACCTATCATTGCCATACGGACGTGTGCTTGCAGGACTTACGTGGTATGAGTATTTAACAGGAAACGACGTAAGAAACAATCCATATCAGATTTCAGGAATACCAGAAAGTGATATGGCTCTCTTGAAGCAGGCTGCTCACTATGCTTGCTCAATGGCTGAATACAATCCTGAAACAGAAGAGGTTGAGATTGATATTTCTGCAATCGGCGGAACAATTAAAGCAAGCATAAACAGCGGTACTGAGGCTGACTTTGAAACAGGAAAGAAAGACACTTACGCAGTTGGAACAGAAATTTCACTTACTGCAGTTCCAAGCGAGACATCAAAGTTCTTGTATTGGAAAGATAATTCTTCTAATGCAATCGTTTCAACAAATGAAACATTTGAGTTTGTTGTTGGAACAAGCAGAGGCTATACAGCAGTATTTGCAGATAGCGATAATGGAGCTTATATAACATTTAGGGTAAATGGCAAAATCGTTGCAAGCGGCTATAGCAACAGCGACAATGTAACAGTTCCTGCTGACCCGTATGCTATGGGCTACAAGTTTGAAAAGTGGTTCTGTAATGGAGAGGAAACAACAGTTCAAGCAGGAGATAGCGTTACAGCAGAGGAAAATGTTGAGTATGTTGCAGGATTTATTCTTGATTCAACGCAGTATGATGTATCAATAAATGATGGTAACACTACTGCTACAGAAGCTTACAAGTACAATGAAGAGGTAACTGCAGAGGCTGCTGACAAGAGCGGCGAAGGCTTGGAATTTACTCATTGGGAGAAAGACGGCAAAATCGTAAGCTACAGTAAAACCTATACCTTCTATGTAAACGGCATAACATCGGTTGTTGCTAAGTATGCAAGCGAGGCGGCAGAAAAAGCCCCTGTTCTTGTTATGGCAAGTCCTGTTAAGATGGCAGACGTAGGAAAGATTGCATTCTACGCAGAGCGTGATATTCCTGCTAATTGTACGGTTATCGAAACGGGTATACTTCTTGACGAGGTTGCAGGTTCTAAGCTGGATACGGCAGGTGTTATAAAGAGCGTTGCAAAATCAAAGGCAAACAAAGGACAGTATACAATCAGAAAGGTAAATGTTGAAACGGGCAATACATGGTATGGTAAGGCTTATGTTATATACAAAGACGGCGACAGCATTAAAACAATTTATTCTAACGAAGAAAGCTTAACTTTCTGATTAAATATTTGAAATTTGAATATTTAAAATCAAATAGGCGGATGCAAATTTTGCATCCGCCTATATTTTGTATATTTGTATTTTAGTTAAATTTGGAAGATTGAAATTTTATGCTTTTACATACCATGGAGATAATTCAAAGCGCATAAAAAAACCTTGGTCGTGCTTACAAACGGGGCAAATTTCGGGCGCTTTTTCCGCAGAGTGAACATAGCCGCAGTTTAAACAAATCCAATCGCAAGAAACATCGGAAACAAAAAGCTTCCCTTCTTCAAGCAGAGTGGCATATTTTTTAAATCTTTCACCGTGAATTTTTTCGATTTTTGCTATGTTATGAAAGGCTGTTGATATTAATTGAAAGCCCTCTTCCTTTGCCGTATCGCCAAAGCTTTTGTATACACTGTCGTGCTCTTCAAATTCATTTCTTGATGCAAAGAGCAAAAGCTGCGAAACGGAGTTGCTTATATCAACGGGGTAGCCTCCGCTTATGTTTATATTTTCGCCCGCACTATCCTTTAGGAAATCATAAAAAACTTTTGCGTGAGCCATTTCCTGGTCGGCAGTAAAGTTAAAAATTTCCTGGATAACGTAAAGCTTTTGTGATTTTGCTTGGCTTGCCGCAATTCTATAGCGGTTTTGTGCTTGGCTTTCGCCTGCAAAAGCTCGCATAAGGTTTATTTTTGTTTCGCTGTTTTTAAAATCCATATAAAAAACTCCTTTCTTGATATTGAGTAGTTTATGCAAAAAAATAGTCGTTATGCATTGAGGATTAAAAACATAAAAAGATATGAAAAAAAGACCGACAAAATCGGCCTTTAAATCAAAATCAAAAAAATTAAATTAAATTCTTTCAACCTTACCTGAACGCAGACACCTGCTACAAACGTTTACAGAAGTAGATGTTCCGTTAACCAATGCTCTAACCTTTCTAACGTTTGGTTTCCACATACGATTACTTCTTCTGTGAGAGTGGCTAACCTTTATACCAAATGTTACACCCTTACCGCATACTTCACACTTTGCCATATCTATCTACACCTCCCGAAAATTAACTGCATTAAAATATTCGTCTAAATAAAGACTATTATAAAACACAAACTATTTTAACACATTTTTTAATTGAAATCAAGTCTTTTTTGAAAAAAACCTTAAAATTTTATCT